>JBHLLE010000588.1:0-3338 GCA_048885945.1 Candidatus Hermodarchaeota archaeon
AGCACATAATTCACCAATTAAGGTCTTCCCACTTCCAGAAGGCGCACATATTAAAAATGATTTTCTAAAAAATAATCCTTTTTTTATACTTTCAATTTGAATTTGTCGTAAGCTAAAGATTTTACCTTCAAACAAGACACGTAGAATTCGCTTATCAGATATATAATTAAATATCTCTCTTTCTGGACTGTTCTCTATGTCTTTCTTCTTAATCTTATCTGTAAAATCTGTTAAAGTTATTAATATTCACCTCATGTGGTATTAATATGGATTTGTCCACTTCTTCATAAGCTCTTGAAAGGTTTGTGAATCTCTCGAAACCTCAATACTTTCAATAACTCCTAGGTTTCTAATTTTTAATTCTGAATTAATATAGCAAATTAAGGCATGAAGAGGTTGTCCATGTAAATGTATATGTGGAAAATAGATATCAGAATTCATTTTTTTTGTAAACTGGGTCTCAATTCCAAGAATTATCTTTCCTCCGCATAAAGGACAGACCACCATTTGAGATTTCTGTTTAACTTCCTTAATATCCCTTATTTTTCCAAAAACTATAACGATAATAAGCCACTTGATATTTATTATTCACTTAACTACTTTTGGAAATGATTCAATTTAAAGAAAAAAAGTCAATAAAATTATCAATAAAAATCTCTTCTCCTTTAATTTTTTCTTTAAATACCAATATGATTATTTATTCTTTAAATAGAAACAGTTCCATATTCTAACCTTTTACGATACCTATGACTGATACTCAAGAAGGTTTATTGCAAAAAAAATCGGATCTAAAGTTTTACTACAAAATGGCTCAAGAAGCTTTTCAGGCTAATGATGTAGATCAAGCACTAAAAATATCAAAAAGTGGTCTTAAGCAAGCGAAATTGCAAAATAATGGAGATTGGGTGGCTAAATTTGATATATTTAATTCAAATGTTTCTCAACACAATTCATTAGTTCCAAGCATTAAGAAAGAATCCCTTACTATCGTAAGCGGTATTGGAGTAAAGGTAGCTGAAAAACTTGCATCCATTGGCATTAATTCTATTTCAGATTTAGCAGAATCCTCCGCAAGAAAAATAGCCCGAATTAATGGTATTGGGTTAGAAAGAGCTCAGAATTATATAAATCATGCAAAAAAACATGTTGGTTTGAAAAATTTAAACGATTTTTCAGATTTAAATAATTCTGAAGATAAAATAGAAGTAATAGAAGAATCAAGTTTAAAGCAAGAATCTGATAAATGGTTTGATGAAAAATTTGAGAAACCTGAAACTGAAAAATGGTATCCGTCACAAGGAGATACTTCTGAGTCTAATATAGTTGATGACAATTTGGGGAATTATACAGATGAAGATGAAAATTTTAATGATTTTATTGAGGATGAAACTGAAGAAGATGAGGTTTCAAATCTCAATTATTTTGAATCAGATAAAGAAGAGAAATTAAATGAATCGGAAGTCATAGAAGAATCTGATCTGAAAGACTCTTTAGTTATTTCACCAGAGTTAATACGACAATCCAATCTCAAAACCCAAGAACAAGATGCAGTGTCTAAAGAGACTCTGGATCCATCTCAGTTACAGAAATATATTTTAGAAACGATTAAAACGCTAGAATTATCAGAATTTATTAGTATTAAGAATATGCCTAACCTAAGAAGATTTTTTACTGGAATCGACCTTTTAGCAATAAAACTCGTCCAAGTAAAAGAATTCTTAGAATTAATTTATATTATCCCGATCAAAATTAGTACGCTGAAGGGTTCGTTAATTAGTTCAAATAATACTATTAAATATAATTCTTTAAAAATTACATCAGAAAAGGATTTTCGGTTGGAAAGATTATCTCAATCATATATAAAAGCTATTTCAAATAGTTTAAAAATAATTAACGAAGACTTATTGAATCAAGGCAGCTTTTTTCAATTTTTATCAAAATATTTGAAAATTAATATCTCTCTTGAAAAATCTATTACTCATAAAAATCTATTCTTTCATTCTGGTCCCGTCCAATATAAAATCTTAATTGAACCCCTTATACTGTGCCACAGTGATGTAGGATTTACTGAAAAACTTGTTCCTTTTGCATATCAAAAACGAATAAATTTGCATATTTTATCTCAATCTCAATTACAAGATTTTTTACATTATATAGATCAAAAATATTATTTAATAGAAACTTATAGTGAACAAAAAAATGCGATAGCTCTCAATTGTGAAGCATCAAATAAATTTGTGGAAGATTTACGAAAATATTCTGCTCCATTTATGCTATATGGATTTGGCTTTCTATTAGTATTATTATTCCAATGGTATTCAGCCTTACCGTTCTTAATTAATTTAGGTTATGGTGTGATTTCATTATACCTTGTTGTAGTTGCATATATTTATCTAAAATTACATAATCGAAAATCAGAACTTCATCTTGAATTTTCCACACCATATTATCAAAAGAAGTTAAATTTCGATGAGACAAATCTTATCTTAATTAATGAGGAACTGAGCCCTAGATTCATGGAACAGTTTGTTTATGAATGTATTGGAAAAGATGACAAATTTAATATTGTAAATAAAATAGAACAGAAAAATGCTGAAACTTTTCTTAGAAACAAACTAAACAAGAAAAAAATTGAGGAATCTCAACTTTTCGAATCAGAAGACTCTGCTCAATCCTTAGAGACAAAAGATTCTCAATTTAAAAATAAATTAGTACAAAAATACAGCTCATTTTTGGAGGATTAGAAAAAATGTATAATAGAATAACTCAAAATTTTCGAATAATATATTTTGTTGGTCTTATTCTGCTATTCTTCTCACTTTTTTTAGAATGGTATTCATTTCAGATCTATGATTTTGAAAATAATCTACTTGTCTCCTGGAGTTATAATTTATTTAATGGATGGATAACTCCATTTTCTGGAAGTTCTCCTCTTAATGAAGCATTAAAACCCGAAAATGTTTCAATTCCATTCATAGTTAACATTTTATTGATTATAGTGTTAACTGCGTCTGGTTATATTGTTATTCTCAAAAATGTTGATCAAGCCTCAGATATTAAATCTTACAGTAAATATGGCTATATAAATGGATTTCTACTTTTGTTACTAGCTTATTATATCATAATTTGCCCCTTGATGTATTTAGTGCCAAATGAGCTTTATTATCCTCTCCTAATTATAAGAAATTACGACGCTGGACTTATCAAATATTATACGATTGGACCAAGTTACATTTTACAGATAATTTCATTTCCATTAATTTTCCCTTACTCTGTTTTCTATTTTAAAACAATAAGTAAATTCGTACAACAAAAACGCACTCCAGAAAAAGTTTTTC
>JBHLLE010000589.1:0-3336 GCA_048885945.1 Candidatus Hermodarchaeota archaeon
GACGATCAAAAAAGTTTTTCATTACACCAGTTATATTTGCCCAATAGACAGGACTTCCTAAAATTACTATATCTGTGTCATTTAGTTTATTATAGATAAGTTTAAAATCATCCTCGATATGACATCTGCCTAATTTGACGCAAACCCAATCACCTAAACAGGGCTTAATTGTATAGTCATATAGATTCACAAGCTCAGTTTCATGACCATTTTTTTGAGCTTCGTTTAAAATCACATGTGCTAGGTTACTGATGGTACCCTTTTTTCTTGGGCTTCCTATTATTGCTAATATTTTCATATTTATTGAAATCTCCTACAATATAATCAAATTTATGGTTTGGGATAATTATAAGAGATATTCCCTTCTTAAACCACAATTTATTTATTCTTAATAATTAAGAATTAGGTAATCCTTATAAAATAAAAAGTAATTTTTTTAACAGAGGGTGTATAAATTTATACCTACAAAATATGGATGATTTTTATGAAAAAGAAAGAATTGGCTCCATTTAAACCGTTATTTGATTTAATTCCTACAATTTTAGAGACTACTAATAGATGTGTCGATCAAGATCTAATAGAATTTGATCACGATATAAACAGAATACAAATTGAAATAGAAACTTTAAAAGAAATATTAAGTATCATACAAGGTAAGTGGACGTTAGACATTATGTATTGCATTAGAGTCTTAGGAGAATCCCACTATAACGATTTAAAAGAAGTACTCTCTGGTATTTCTTCCAGAATTTTGAGTGATCGATTAAAATTTCTAGAAAAAAAAAAGATCCTTGAAAGAATTCTGCACGATACCCGCCCAGTTGGAGTATCTTATAAATTAACTAAATATGGAGAACGTCTTTTTCATTTATTAGTTCCCGTTTTCATTTATGCCGTGTCTGGAGGTAAATTAAAAATATAATATGATTATTTCTTTATTCGAAACGGAAGAAATCGAAAAAACAATCCAAATGTATTAATCGCACCCTTTATTTAATCGGCAAAATTACTTTTTCCCGTATAATATTAAGGCATTTCTAAACATTAAGCGTAGAAACAAATTCATTTTAAGCAAAGTTAAGGGCGAAAAAGTATTCATCTCTCTTACACCCCAACTTTTAAATTTCAATTTTAAATTATCTAATTCACCATATATTCTTTTATGTAAAAATAAATCCTGGAATGCAAAGGTTCCACCCTTCTTTAGAATTCTTAATAATTCCTTAATTACATCTGTTTTTTCTTTAACATCACGAACTTCATGGAAAATGTAATTACTAACAATCGCGTCAAATTCATTGTTTTTAAAAGGAAGATTAGAAGCACTAGCTTTTTGAAAATTAACGATGCTTGATACTCCTTCTATAGTAGCATTTTTCTCACACAACTCTTTAGAATAATTCCATCCTTTTCCCCAATAATCGACCCCCCAAACTTCAGAAATAGGATATTTTTTTGCTAATTTTATAGCAAGTGCTCCAGCTCCAGTTCCAATGTCAAGAGCTTTTCCATTTCCGTCCCAGGATAATTTTTCTAAGACAAGATCCCACATTGTATTTTGGAATTCTTTATTATTTTTAGCAAAAGCAATGTAAAAATAAGACATGATAAGAAAAAATAAGAAAAAAAGCCCGCTAAGAATCCATAAAATGATCTTTACGATTAAAATCAAGGGGAATATGGTTATAATTGCAGGAATTATCGATAGAATTAATAGAAAACCCAATAGATTTTTGGGCACCCAATTACCATAATTAACTTTTTGTTTAGTCATTTTTCTTAATATTCAATTTATTTCTATATTATTGTAAATCAAAAAACCATATAATTTATTCGTGCTTTTTAAAAGTAAATGGAAGATATCTTCCAACTCTATTCATATATTGCTCGTATTCATATCCAAATCTTTCTAATAAAAATATTTCCTCTTTTGCTATCTTTGCGTTAAATGTGATGATATTCATAATAAAAATTATAAGAGATATTATATTTGGTGTTATTAAAAATACTCCAATCACATATAGATATAATGAAAAAGCGATGGGATTTCTCATCAATCTATAGATTCCAGAAGTTATGAGTTTCGTATCGTCTTTTGGAATTTCTATTCGAAAATTAATACCAAGATTTATAATACCTAAAATCTCGAGAACTAACCCAATAATCATGAAAATCATTCCAGTTATGATTATCACATCACCCGATAAGAAAATAATGGTCCAGAAGATTTGAATCATGTTATTGAAAAAAATATACAAAATGACATAAATAACTAAAAGAAAATAAGATATTGGAGATAACCTTGCCAAAATTGAGTAATTCTGATGAATTCCATGTGGGTCTGCACCTTTTAATCGAATAAGAATCAATGGCACTGTAAACACGATAAAGTGTGCTATGAGAATTAATAGAAAAAACATTTTTAAAAACATCAATTCGACCATATAATCACATCTTACTAAATTTTTTTAATTTTTTTTTTAAATGCTTAATATCAAAAGGTTTTCCATGCGCAGGATATACTTTTTTTCCGCCTAAATCAATAAATCTCTTCCAACTTTCAAATATTAAATTTATATCTTGAAAATAAATTGATCTCTTCTTAATACCTAAAATGTTAAAGAACCAAGCGTTCATGGTATTATCTCCAGAAAAAATTGAGCCATCTGAAAGAACTACCGAAACACCATCTTTAGTATGTCTGGGTGTAAAAATTATAGTTCCATCAATTCCCAGATCTCTTAAAACTTCTCTATTATCAGCGGAACCTTTTAAGATAATATCTTTATTAGAAGGCATGAGTGGCGGAAATTTAAATTCGTGAAATCGCTCAAAAAAATTCATTATGAATTTAATTCTACGATTTAAAGGTTTTCCCTCTTCTTCTGAAGCTCCCAATCTAAGTTGTTCGAGAGCATTTTCATGCACGATTAATTTTGTTCCATTTTTCTGAATTAATTCTGCCCCAAACCCTGCGTGGTCGTCGTGATAATGAGTTAGGAGCAAATAGTTAAGCTCAGATGTTTCAATATCGTATTTTTTCTTTAATTTTTTAGCAAAATTCTCGTAATCTCCTGGATATCCAACATCGATAAGTAAGTAACCAGCGTTACAATCTAATAAATAGCAATTAGTAAATCCAACTTTTATGTATTTATGTTCTGTCTTCTTATTTTAAACCTTTACTATTAATAAAAAATAAGCAATATGTTACTTGCTTTTCTTATGTAGTTTTTTATATAATTCATATAAGTATCCATAACTTTCTAATAATCCAATAGAAAGTAAATGTGTAGTAAAAATATTCGAATTTATCTGAATTATTTTCGCATTTTG
>JBHLLE010000590.1:0-3313 GCA_048885945.1 Candidatus Hermodarchaeota archaeon
TAAATACAGAGGCAATGATTCTTCGTGCTATATGACTCTGTAGTAAACATCTATACAGATTCAATATCATTTTCCACGATTATTTCTCCTACTTTTGGTTTTAATTCTCTTCCTATATGATAACCATTATTCATAGTAAAAAAACTTTATATTCTATTTCATAAAAAAATTAATTTTTTCATTAATTAACAATAATAAATAATATATTACAGATTTTCAAAATTAGAGTTGAATATTTTGCTATTAAAAGGAAAAAATATTGTAATTACAGGTTCTGGAAGAGGAATAGGAAAAGAAATAGCGATTGCTTGCGCGAAAGAAGGAGCAAATATTGGTATAGTGTCTAGAACTATTGATGAATTAAACAAAACTCGAGAAGAAATCGAGAAACTCGGTACAGATGTTAAAGTTGTAGTTAAAACAGCAGATTTAACTGTGTATCCTGAGGTTGAGAAAATTTTTAAAGAGTTTAATGAAGAATTAGGACCATTAAATGGAGTAATTGCAAATGCAGGGGCATCTAGAATGGGTAATACTCATGAGTTTGACTCTGAGCGTTTTTCTTTCATATTAAATGTTAATATACTTGGTGTTTTTCATACATTTAAGGCAGCATATCCTCATCTTAAGAAAGATGACAAAAAAGATAAGGCAAGATTCATTATTACTGGAAGTGCAGCTTATCCAAATGTGATGCCCAAATATGCGGCTTATACCGCCACTAAATACGCTACAGTAGGGTTACAAAAAGCATTTGCGACAGAATATAAAAAAGAAAATATAACTTTTAATCAAATACTACCAACAATGGTCGATACAAGGTTATTGCGAGGAAAAAAAGCAGGGGATGGAAGCAAACCAGATAATGTAATGCATCCCTGGGAACTAAATGATTTCTATCTATTTCTATTATCTCCGGACGCAAATAGATTAAATGACGAGTTAATCTTTCCAAGTGATTTTGTCGTAGTGAAAAACATAATCAATGAAGCACCTGAAGATAAAAAAGAAAGTTGGGATGTTTTTAGCGAATACTTAAAAGAAAAAGCTCCAAAAACCTATGATAATGTTAGAAAATTGAGAAAATTAGTTGAATTTTTTTTAAATAGATAAATATTAGTTTTTTGAGGTAATAGTGTTTTTTTTTTATTTTTTAGATTATTTCATAGTTGATAAGATCTAAAACTTTATCATAATGACTCAATAATACTTTTAGATGAGTAAAGAACTCATCAAACGAAATATCGCTATTTATATATCGTTGAGATAATTTTTTAAGAATATAATAAGGTGGAAATATTATAAATCGAATGTCTGAGAAAAGAATAACCTTTCCCTTCGCTTCATAGATAATTTTTTTTTCCAGTAATTCATTAAATAAATCTTCGTTATTATTTAAAATATCTAAACAATTAGTTACAGATAAAGTCTCATTCCTTAGTTTTTGTATTAAAGAATATACATTTTGATGTATTAAAAGGTTGAGTATGTTTTTATTTTCAATTTCTGAAATGCAATCATAACTACTAAAAAAAATTTTAATTTCTTTTTCGAAATCTTTTATTATTTCTCTGTTATTTTGCCCTATTTCTTTAATTTTAATGGGAGGTATTCGCATAAAGGATAAGTCATTAACTAAAAAATAACACTCGTGACTACCTGGTACACTTCTCTTTATAATTAGATTTTCCCGAAGAAATGAGACTAATAATAAATCAATGTTTACCGTCGAAAATCCATATTCTCTTCGAAGGATATCATTTAATTTCTCTTTTGATATAACTCCATCACGTAATATTTTTAGAATTGTGTATTTAATTTTATCTTTAAAAAAAATTAGTATATTTTCTTCAATCTCTAATCTGCTATAATTTTTAATAGTATGATAAGCTTCAGATATTGCTCTTGTAATTTTATTTGTGTTAATTAATTCAATAAGATTTTTACTCACAATTGCTAATATATCCGGATGATCTTTTACAACTTCTTTAATTTTATTGTCTTTTTTGTAAACAATTATTATGAAATATATCTCACCTTCAAATTTCTGCAAAATCGAGATAAATTGCTCTTGGTTCATTTCAGGAATAAATTCTATCATTGAAGAATCTTGATCTAATTCGTGTAATGCCCAGATTTTAAGGAAAAGATCATTTGACGGAAACTTTTTTTCTGGGGGATATTGTATAATTGGTTCTGGTCCAACACTTTTATTCCAATGAACTATTATTATGCGTTCCATATGTAAACAATAGAATATATTTAGAATTTTTTATTTTGCTAAAGTTTTATATTATATCAGTAATCAATTCTCTATTTCTTATATAGAAATGGAACAAAATAAATAATTTGATTTTAGAAGTTATTAAAATTGATTAAAAAAAATCTGGAAATCGATTTTCAATATTACTTAAAACTAAAGATAAAGAATTAAGTAAAATCTCGCCATCATTAACGTTTACAACTTTCGTTAGATATTCGATGATTTTGGTTCCAACTTTCAATTCGTTTTCTGAAAATTGATTTTTATCAAGCTTAAATAAAAAATCAAATTCCTCTTGGAACCAGCTTAAATCACTTAAGACACTTTCTTTAATTAAATGTTCAAAACTTATATTCATATACCTTATCAAATTCTATTTGATATAAAATTATAAATACAATGAAAATTTTCATTTAAAAACTTTTTTTTATAGAAATATAAAATTATAATATGAATCCTTTTCTTTTTTAGAATGGATTTCACACAGGATTTAACTATAAACCAATTAATCCTAAAAATTCAAGTGTTAAAATTAAATTGAAGAATATTATTATTGCAACTTATATCGCGTTATTATTTTCGATAACTGCCAAATAGATTGATTCTTTTTCTCATTAATTGCATTGTTTAAATCTTTATAAAACATTTTTAAAGTAGTACGATTGTGTTCCAAGAAATTAAGCTCATTATATAATTTCTCCTTTGCTTTAGATTCTTCAAATACATAGACTTTCATACCTTAAATTGAGAATTGCACACTAAAAAAAAGCCATATTATGAAGGTATTATGTAAAAATTTAAATTCATAATTCCTCTTGGATTGAAGGTCTTTTATTAATTAATAATATAGATATAATTACCAGCACAATTGACACAATTAATGATATTGTAGGACTTTCGTTTAATAAGATAAACGCTAAAAATGTAGCATAAATTGGTTTTAGAAATGCCAATGACATTCCTTTTGAAACTTCTAAATGTTTAATTCCTTCAAATAGTAAGTAAGTACCAAGTCCAGTACATACTATCCCGAGAAAGAATATCCAAAAC
>JBHLLE010000591.1:0-3312 GCA_048885945.1 Candidatus Hermodarchaeota archaeon
CTTCAATTGAAGTCCACGCTTGAGTATTAATGATTGTTGCTAAAAAACTCATTAATTCAATAGGTTTTATATCTTCTGGAATTTTAACACCTTTACTATCAATAATTTGTTTTCCAACTTCGTATCCTGTATTAATAAGAGCTTCATTTACAGCTTTTTGGCCTTCAATTCCAAATTTTTTTTCATTTTCTTTTAAGATATTTATTACCGCCATTGACATAAACAATCCAAACTGAAGTAAGGAAGTTGGATCAAAATCTTTTCGTTCCATAACTTCGTCTCTAAAACGATCAATTGCCTTTTTATATGGTTCTCCCAGTTTAGTTTTTTTCCAATTAGATTCCTTACGTTCAGCTCCTTTTAATATACCTTTTTCTTGCAAATTTGTTACCTCTCTTTTTTCTCTTTTCAATATTACTTTATTAGTTCATAATAAAAGATACAATTTGAGTTAATAAATAATTTAATTAAAAGGTAAAATTCGTTTCTTACACATTTTAATCAAGCAAATAATTAATTATTTGAAAAAAAATTGGATAGAACTATAATATTAATTTCCAAATTCTTCTAATTTTTAAATTCAAGCTTTTTGCTATTGAAATAACAATATTTAAATTAAATAATTTTGATTTAACTTTTATAGAAACATTTGAAGGAGTTATAACTATGAGTGGAATTACTGACGCAAAAACGTCATTAAAGAAAATAGTTTCAATACTCGAGGAAATTGGTGGTATAAACGCTGATTCAGTACCAAAATTAAAAGAGCACCCTGCAAAATTATTAGAACAAGTTGAACTGTTTGAAAATGAAATGAACACTAATATTAAAACTATTGAATCAAATACAGACGAAATTAATTCTTTAAAAAACAAAATATCTCAAAATAACCGTGAGATTATTAAAATTGGGGAAGAAAATGATCATTTATCAAAACAACGTCAAGAATTATTAGAAAAGATTCAAAAGGCACAAAATATATTAAATGAAACTCAAGAAAAAATTAAAACAAAAAAAGAGGAATTAGAAAATCGGAGTCAACGATTAGCAGAATTAAAAGAGAGAATTCAAGAATTGAAGACGCTTCAAGACGAATTTGACGACAAAATGAATTCAATTGAAGAAAACCTCAAGGCAGATTTTGAAAAGAAAGACAAATTCGCAAGATCTTACATTAATAGAGTAGCTGCTATGCGTGCATTAATTAAAAAGAAATATATTTCATCGCAATTACTACAATTCATTCTATCACTGCAAAAAGATACAACATTAGATTTAAAAAACATTTTGATGGCAATTGACATGAAAGAAGGTACTGCTAAGAAAATTCTAAAGAAAATGATTGATGAAAATGGACCTATTGAATACGATGAAGGTGCAGGATCAGTTACATTGAAAGGGGAGGTGGACTTTCTAACATGAGGTGGTGGATCTTATGAGTTCAAAAGAAATTTTAGGTCTAATAGAACAGTTTGAAACTGCATTTGATACTTATCAGCAATTATTAAAAAAAAATAGTGAGGATTTACTCCAGAATTTGAGCACTACCTGGAAGCAAATGAAAACTTTACAAGAAGAAAACGAAAAATTGATGGAAACGATTCGCGAACAAAATTCAGAAATCACGAGCTTAAGAACAGAATCTGAAGGATTAGATAAACAACTTGAAGAACTTAAAACCAAAAAAGACGAGTTAAACTCAAAAATAACTGAATTAACCACCACTCTTGAAACTACGACTAATGACTTAAAAAAACCAGAATTTGAATTAGAAACGCTTACATCTAAATTAACTTCTGTAAATGAACAAATTTCTTCAAAAGAAAGCGAAAAAACTACATTAGATCAAAAGAAAGTAGATAACGAAACAAGAGAAGGCGATTTAAAGACAGATTATGGGAATAGAATGAACGAATTAGAAAAACAGATAACAGAGTCAAAGCAACAGAACTTTTTTACTTCCTTTTTAATCGAGAATTCTGACGAAGACATTCCAGAAGTTGACATTTTAGCTACTATTATGGATAAAGGTTCCAGCAATCTTGACGATTTGAAAAAGCAGCTTGACGTGCCACCAATACTTGCTGTTAGAACTATCAAGCAGATGGCTGTTAAAGGAGTTCTAAAACTCAATGAAGATACTAATGAAGTAACGATGTAATTTATTTTTTTATTAATTTTTAATTCTATTTTTTTTATTCTAATTAATGTAAAATTAAGTAGAAATCTAATAGGTAACTGATTCATCAATGTTCAAAATCAATTATTAAAGTAGTTTTAATAATAATGGTTTAACATATATTTTCCACTAGCTTTTTATTTGTAATTGCTAAATAAAATGCATGAAAGGATATGCACACTATATATGGAGTGCTAGCAGTTATGTTGTAGTAATGTTAATTATAACCTTAATTTTATTCCCTAAAGGTGAATTTTTATTACTGGTTTTAGGATTTATCTTTACAATTTGTGCAATTGCTCTGCAAACGCGATCCTCTAAAAAAGAACGAGGGTATAAAGCAATAAAGGGAAAAGATGAAAACATAAAGAAATTGAAAAAAAAAATGCGTATAAGATATTTAGCGATAAGAGAAACATCATTAATTTTACTACTAATTGCTTTAGGATTGCTAACTGCGATTCATTCGGTGTTAGCGGTTAATAGACAAATTAACTTTGATGAGGCGTTAATTATCACGGGATTCTTATTATCTTACGTAGGGTCAGTTTTGCCTGATTCAGATTTAATGTTAGGTGTAGAAAATCATAGAAATAAGTATACGCATTCAGCAATAATGCCTAGTGTAGCAGTAATCATTAGTATATTTTTCACTCACGAGGACCTCTTAGCGGTAAATACCTTATTATTTGGATTTACAATAGGAGTAATGATGCACTTATTTTGTGATGTCGTTCCTGATGGTTCTAATGTGAGAGAGGCAATAGTTTCATTTATTAAATGGGATAAATCTCCGGGAGATATAAGAGAAATTAAAGAAAATAAAGAACAGTTATATCTTATAGTAAATGGTTTAATTTTAGGTGTATTCTCAACATTATTGGTTTTAAGATCGTGTTTTTATATCTTAGTATTCCCTCCAATAGTTAACAATGGAGTTGTCTCTATTAATTTGATATCTATTATATTATTTGTCTTTTCAATGATTCTATTTATAATTCCATTTATAATGATAAGATTGTATAGATCAAAAAAAAAAAAATAAAATTATAATTATAGAAAATCCACAAATTGTAGTTTAATCAAGATTTTTTTTAATTTAAATAAATTTTTACAGTTTTAACTTCTTTTCC
>JBHLLE010000592.1:0-3307 GCA_048885945.1 Candidatus Hermodarchaeota archaeon
AAATACCTAACCAAAAAGTACCTAATTCTAATTCTTTTAATTTTAAGATTATAGATTCAAATACATATCCATAATGCTCAAAATTATTTTTGGTTTTTTCAACAACCCCAATTATAAAATCTTGTGCTCCTAATATGCCACCAATACTATTATTTTTTGTAGCTTCTAATTGATTTAATTCTGATAAGTTTATTAGTTCAAATCTAAGAAAACCTTTGTTAAGAAAAGGGCTATTAAAATTTTGATTTTTAATTATATCTGATACTTCTTCTCTAATCTCAGTATTTAAAGGTTTATTATTATATGATCTTATAGAAACCCGTTTTCTAATTATATCTGTGATCGACTTATTAAACTTTAAACCATTAATCAATAAAGTCTGGTCAATTTTATGGTTATTTCGGTTGAATTGTTCATTTTCTATATTATCATTCATCTCTTTACCACCATTCTTACAACTTAAATAGATATTCTTGATTTTTTGAAAAACTATTTGTATGCCTTAATTTTTATACTTTTTATGGAACCTTCTAGGTTTCTTACTTGATTTTCAGTAATATTCCATTTTTCCATTTGAGATTTTAAATCAAGATCATACAAAACAAAATCCATTGGAAATGAAACTTCACTTTGAACCTCTACATTCTTAAATCCAGACATTTTAATTATATCAAGGTACTTATCCTTCATAATTGCGCCAGATACACAACCAACATATGCCATCATATCATTTTTTATATAATCTGGTAAATTCTTTAGAATTACTATATCTGAAATGAACATTCTACCTCCTGATTTTAACACCCTGTAAGCTTCTTGAAATACTTTCTCTTTATTTGGAGAAAGGTTAATCACACAATTAGATATAATAACATCAACAGAATTATCAGCTACGGGTAAATGTTCAATTTCACCTAACCGAAACTCAACATTATCATATCCTCCCTCTTTAGCATTCAACTTAGCTTTATCAAGCATTTCCGAAGTCATGTCTACTCCAATGACCTTTCCAGTTTTACCAACTTTATTAGCAGCAAGAAAACAATCAAATCCTCCCCCAGAACCTAGGTCTAAGACTGTTTCACCTTCTTTCAAAGATGCATGAGCTGTGGGATTACCACAACCAAGACCCAGATTTGCTCCATTAGGGACACTCTCTATTTCATCATCAGAATATCCTACAACTTTACTAATTTTCATAGCTGAATCAACATATGTGTTGATTAAAGATTTATTACCGGAGGCAGTTGTAGGTTGAGTTTGTCTGCTAGGGCCACAGCAAGAATTTGGAACTAATGATGTATTCGCTGAATTTCTAGCGATTTTACCATACTCTTCTCTAACAGTCTCTCGTAATTTATCTTCATCATTTTTTTTAATTTTTTCTACCATTTTTTCACCATTTTTATTATTTGAATAAATCCTTCATTACAGGTCCAAGAAAGTTGTTGATAATATCTCCAAACATCTCTGCTTTCACTAGGACAATTATTGGTGATTCTGTATTTCCTCTCAAAGTTATAGCGACCATTTTATCATCAGGCTCAAGTTTAGCACTCATTCTTAATTCTTTGGGAAATAAAATTTGCCCTTTATTATCAACTGTAACTACTGCTTCTACTTTACAACAAGAAGTTATATCTTTTGAATCACAACATACTTTCTCTTCATTGTTTTTACTCATAATAATATAGAGAAAATTATTATTTATAAATCTTTTCCCCATTTTCCTACTTTTCCTAATTTCACTACTTTTCCCCATAGAAATATAAAAACCCTAAAAATGGTTTGATAAGGTTTTGAAATAATTGAGTGATTATCTTCAGTTAAATTACTAACAAATAACACACTTCATCACGAGCTCATCATTTTTTTTAAAGGATCTAATTTAAAGTTATAAACAGTATTACTTTAAAAATTTAGATACTCTAAAAATTAGATTTATCAAATTAAAACTACTTTTTTTGAATATTTTTTCTCTAACGGTATTTTCTTAACTAAGCCTAGTTAATCAATTCCATATTTCTAATAGAAACTTTAAAATGTAATTTATTGATATTTAACAGTTAAAAAAGTAGAAGTAAGAAAGGAAATAAAATTCAAATATATTAAAAAATTCAATATAAAACCAATCACCAAATCAGTAGGGTGGGTAGATCAAGAGAGTATTGAATTTTATATGTCCTTTCTTTTTTTTCTTAGTAAAAATATTATCTTGTTTTCATTTAAAAAGATACATGCAATTTTTGCTTTAATTTTTTTTAAATATTAAAAATTCTAAGTAAAAATTAGATCTTTCTCAAATATCTTGATATTTAATAGTAAAAAGTAAGAATTATCTTTTTTTATTTAAAAATTATTAATATATTTATGGAATTAGATGAAATTGACAAGCAAATAATAAATGAATTATTTAAAAATGGACGTGAAAGTTTAACCTCATTAAATCAAAAAATCTATAAAACAGATAAGGAATTAATGAGTCATGCGGGTGTTAAAAAGAGAATCGTAAAATTAAGAAATTCAGGACTACTCAAAATCCAAGGAAACATTAGTGTTAATAATCTTGATTATAAATCGTGCTTGATTCTTTTAGAAATGAAAAATTATGATGAAGTAAAAAAAATTATTAAAGCCTATTCTGACTGTCCAAGAGTATTTTTATTAGCTCAAATTACAGGACAATATAATATAATTATGGGAATTGTTGGACAAAATGTAGATGTGCTACATAGATATATAAATTATTGTGGTCCTACAAATAAAGAGGGCGTTTTGCATTCCCAAATCTTATTTATCTCTAATATTGAATCACCTAATTTCTTTCCAATTAAACTTTTTTGTAAAGATAGTCAAGAAGATAAATGTGGTAATGTTTGTAAAAATTGTGAAGCCTTTTTGGATGGAATATGCGACGGTTGTGGAAATTTTTAATATCATTCTTTTCTTTAACACACATTTTATGTATTTTTAATAGTTTAAAATTTAAACTTTTATCAAGAATTCTGTTGGAAATTGAAACTAAAACCTTACAAATGGTTTAAATTAATCAATTCCCCAAAAAGAATAAATAAGAAAAGATTTTCTTATAATTTAAGAGAATATTTTGAATTTTTAAATGTCTTAAGTTATATGATTTTATGATTGTGGAAGATAAATATTACGTCTCAAATTATAAGGAAATGCAAAATTTATTTTCGTTATCTCCATCAAGTAAATTTATTTTATATATTCTAAAACAAAGAGGTCCTTTATCTCAAAAAGAAATTTTAAAAAAAACACTAATTCCTAAACGTACTGTAGCATA
>JBHLLE010000593.1:0-3301 GCA_048885945.1 Candidatus Hermodarchaeota archaeon
TAATATCTTCGGGAAGTTTAGATCCAATTGAAAAAAAACCATTATATAATTTTTGGCCTGGAGCTACTGCCTATTCTATCGCTTCAATAGGGTGCTCTTTTCGTTGTCAAAATTGCCAAAATTGGTCGATCAGCCAAGCAAATCCCACAGATAATGGAAAGGATGGATATTACGATTTAGAAGGTTATGAAAAACGGGGAATGTCGTTGGTAGAAATGACACCTGAACAATTAGTGAAAAGAGTCGTGAAAAGTGGGGCAAAAACCTTAGCATATACATATAATGAACCATTAATATGGCATGAATGGATATTAGATACGGTAAAATTACTTAAAAAAGAAAATATCAAAACTATACTAGTCACTAATGGTTATTCTACACCCGAAGCGTCAAAAGAACTTATTGAAGTCGGAATTGATGCGGCGAATATTGATATTAAAGCTATGTCTGACGATTTTTATAAGAAAATATGTGGTGTAAAATCCGTACAAGCTGTCTTAGATACTGCCAAATTATTTAAGTCCAATGGAATTCACGTTGAAATAACGAATCTGATTATTCCAAATTGGAACGACAGTAAAGATGATTTAAAGAAGTTATGTAATTGGATTGTAGATAATTTAGGAGTTAACACGCCTACTCATTTTTCTGCTTATCACCCAGATTTTAAAGCTCCATCTAATAAGAGAACTCCTTACGAAACCTTGAACATGGCTTATAATCTCGCAAAAGACGCGGGTCTATTTTTTCCCTATGTTGGCAATATCAGACATGATGAGGGAAGTAATACTTACTGTCCTAATTGTAATCACTTAATTTTCGGAAGGCATGGATATAGTTTTACTAAAATAGACATTAGTGATGAGCATAAATGTCCTAACTGTGGATATGATTTAACTAAGGATATCGTTGGAGAAGTTAATAAAAATCCATCACATAGATTCACTTTTTTCTAAAAAAAAAAGAAAATCTCTATTTAGAAAATCTAAAACATATCAAATACCCAAATTATAATTAATGTTAAAATTTAAAGAAAAAAGAATTTAAAAAAAATAAAGAAAATGTTTTTTAGACAATTGAAGTTCCTAAGAATGCTAGCATGAAACCTTGAATAAAACACAAAATCGCAATAGCAAAAGCAAAAATAGGCCACGAAATTATTTTTGAAACTAACATTAGACCTGCAGTATAAATCCAAGCAACAACAGCAACAATACCAAAAATTATTATAAATATGACAATTAAAGCAACAGCAATATAGACGGTTATGCTGACATCAAAATACATGATTACACCAACAATAGCAGCCGAGACAAGAGACGCGGCTGCAAGTCCAATTATACTGGCTATTGGAAGATCATTCAATGGTTTCATAAATGTAAAAATTCCTAATATGATAAGAAGAATTGAAGTGAAATAGTTTACTGAATTTTCTGTTGCTGTAGCATAGGCAAGACTTGGAGGGGCATCAAGTATCAATCCGGAAACTCCAGCTAAAATGCATAAGATACCTAAGACAAATCCTAAATATGTCAATCCTTTTAGAAAAGGGGTGATATCGAAGTCCCAATCGTCAATACCCGTTAATTTTCTCCAAGATTCTCTTCTATTCGCTTCATAGGATGAAAAAATTAACCACATTACTCCTAATAACAAAATAAAGAAAGCTGCAAACTCAGCGAGCGGTCTAAAAAATCCATCTACCCATTCTACCAATGATTTTCACCACTTATTTATTATTTAATTTTTTGTTATTATTGGTATAGTATAATATAGAATATAATATTATCATAGTCCAATTATATAAAAATATAATTTAGAATTAAAATAGTAAATGGAAAAAAATAAGATAATAAATTAAAGAAATTTTTTTTAGAAAAAGGAAGCTAAATTCTATTTTAAAAATTCTGTTGATTTTTTCACGTAATCCATATATTTTTCGATTTCTTCCTTCTTTTTTTCTTCTGACCATGCGTATTCTTTTGCCATTATCTCAGCCACTTTCTCAGCAGCTTCTAAAGCTTTTTCGTGCCTGATCCACAATGACATTTCGGTCCGACGGCAAAACACATCAATTAGATGAGGGGTCATCTCGTATTTAAGAAAATAAAGAATTTCAGCTTTGGTAAAATCATTTTCTTCAATGATTCTTTCTTTAAGTGACTGATCTTCTTTAATTAGTTCAAGGATTTTAATTGCTCCTTTTCCATATTGTTGAGATATATGATCGGCTATATCATCGTCTAAAATTACTCCTGATTTCTTTCTTTCTGTTTCCCATGTTTCTTTATCAAGTCCAATTAAGTACATCTGTTTTGAAAAATTTGGTTCTCTTTTTATGTCCGGAAAAATATTCTTCTCTTCAATATGTTTAAATAAATCTTCGGCCATAGCGCGCCATGCAGTTAATTTTCCTCCAGTAATCGTGAGGAGACCATCGTCAGAGAAAAAGATAATATGGTTTCTAGAAATATCTGATTCTGATTTACCTTTTTGCATCACTAATGGTCTAATTCCAGCATAGGTTGAGAGAATGTTTTTATAATCTAAATCTGCTTTTGGAAAATAAAATTTAGTAGATTTGATTAAATAATCCGCATCTTCTTTTGTGCAAAATGGATTCGCTAAATCTCCTTTATAATCTGTATCTGTCGTACCAATTATGGTAAAATCTTTATCTCGGGGTAAGACAAAATAGGCTCTCCCATCTATTTTTGAAAATACAATTGCAGCACAATTATTACGGATATGCTCTCGTCTATATTGCAAGTGTACTCCTTTTGTTGGTCGAATTAATGGTTTTGGAATATCGTCAGGATAATTTTCAAGCATTTCGTCTGTCCAAATGCCTGAAGCGTTTATTACTAATGTGCCCCTAATTTCAAATTGATTATTATTCTCTAAATCTTCACATTTAATCCCTATTAATTTTCCGTTATCCTTAACATATTCTATAACCTTACAATAATTAACTGCATCAGCGCCTCTTATCACTGCTTCTTTTAAAGTCTCTATTGTTAATCTCGCATCGTCAAGATTTGTATCGTAATAAATTACTCCACCTTTATTCCCTTCTTGAATATATTCTGGTTCTAATTTAAAAATCTCTTCAGATGATATTATTTGGTGTTTTTTGTAATTTTTAAATTCTGAATTGTTATCGCTCAAAAAATCGTATACTTTAGCTGCTCCTTTAATATCACGCATTTTATATTTATTCCCGTCTAAATCAACAAACAAAAATGGAATTGCCCTAATAAGATGGGGAATGTGTGCTCGCATCCAATTTCTTTCTTGAGTT
>JBHLLE010000594.1:0-1057 GCA_048885945.1 Candidatus Hermodarchaeota archaeon
TAATTCAACAAAATAATCGTCTCTTCCTTTTCTTTCCCATATAAATCTATTCTCCTTGATTATAACATTTTTTATATCCAGTTTGTCAACTAATTTTTCCATATATCGCTGAAATGGATTTGCAATTACTAAATCATCTAAAATTAAGTTCCAAAAAAAATCTTTTTTATCTACTTCTGAGACCGATAAATTGTATAGATTTAGAGTATAGTTAATATAAACTAGCCAACTATTAAAATCGTCTAAAATCTTACTATAATCTTCAGGATCTTGGAATATAAATTTTCGACGATTGGAATGTTCAGCTTCTTCTTCAAATTTTTTAATAGTATAATCCCATTTTTCATAGTAAACAACCCATACATTATATTTTCGATCATACTTATTATCAATATCTTCTTTAATCTCGTCATATAATTCCTCATCTAATAGCAAAAATAAAGAAACATTTACAGGAATGAAATCGTCAAAAATAAAAAAAAACAGATCACTACTACTTTTCTTCCTGTCAAAAAAAATAGTGAAAGTAGTTTTACTCTTTGCCTTAACTTTTTCAGCATCTCCTTTAAACCAATCATCGGGCATTTCATCACTGCTAATTGTTTTTTTCCATTTGACTTTGTCATATTTTGTAACTTCACTAGATTTAGTCAATTTAGATAAAGTTAGTTGATAATTCGTTTGATTAGCTGAAACATTTGTACTATTAAGTAGTATAAAAATAATCGTAATTGAAAAAGCTAGATTTTTTAAATTTAAAGTATTCTTGAGTTTAGTTATTTTTTATCACCTTAGGATTTATAATTGTCTGCGTTTAAAAATTAGAGCCGCTATAGATAAACATACTATAGTATAAATTAACATCATCATAATACCATCTTCTATGCTTGGTGTAATCCAGGTTCTATAAGTAAATCCTTCAAAAGTAAAATCTTCGTATCGATCTTCTCGGGTTTTTGGAAATTTTATCATTAAGACTGACGATACAAGTTTGCTTAAATAATCTAAGGAATATAATGGTTCGATATCGGGATAAAGCAGCACAATGATATGATCT
>JBHLLE010000594.1:1081-3301 GCA_048885945.1 Candidatus Hermodarchaeota archaeon
ACTTGGAAGGCAATTAATAAGATTAATACCGTAGAAATGATTGTTAAATTCACATTTTTCATAAACGAGCTAAATAAAGTTACGAAACTACCGACTGCTATACAGTATATGCATGCTATCCCAAAACTTAGATACAAACGATCGTTTATAGGTCCCCCAAAGTAATATAATCCGAGAATTACTAAAATATAATAATAAAATCCGATAACACCAATAACAAACGTTAGTGCGCCCAAATATTTTCCAGTAATTAATTTATATTTATTAATTTTTGGAAAAAGAATATAACCGGTCTTTTTACCGAATTCTGTACATATAATTCCGCTAAAAAAGAAACATACAGAAAAAATATTTATTAATATCATAAATCCTAATCCTCCTTGAAAAAAAATTGCTTGGGTGCTGGGTAATCCATTTTCAGGTATTAATAAAAACGGTAATAAGCCGATTAATAATCCTATTGCTCCTATAAAACTGCAAAATATTAAGAACTTTTTCCAGTGTTGTTTTAATTCAAATAAGTATGTATGTCCGATTGGTTTTAACTCCTTGTAGAGCACATGTAAAAAATCTGATTTCATTACCTTTTCCACCATTTTTTATTGTTTTGTTTAGTATCTCTCTCATCATCTATTACCATTTCAGAGTAAATTCTTTCCAATTTAGAAGCTTTAGGTTGAGTAAATGCCGTAATATTCAAATCAAAATCTTTTATTAAAATCTTTAAGATTGCTGCTCTTGACTCAACTTTTCCATCGTAATATATTTTTAATGTATGCTTTTTATCGTTATAGAGAACGGGAAAATCAGAGATGTCTGAATCTAATTCTTTATCCAAATAGTCTTTAAGCTTATGTGTTATCCTATCTAATAAATCATGGACATCTTTATCTTGGAAATCATCAATTATTTGGCATTTAAGTTCTTTTATCTTTAAGGAACTTTCTAAATTATCAATCGTGTCAAATCCAATTATATCGCCATGACTAATTAAAGCGATTTTATCGCAGACTTCTGAAATCTCATATAGCATATGGGAAGCTACAAAAATTGTTTTTCCTTGATTTTGAAGATTTCTAATAAAATGTCTTATATTAATGCGAGCTTTAGGATCTAATCCCGACTGAGGTTCATCCAATATAATAATATCTGGATCGTGAATGAGAGCTTGAATAATTCCTAATTTTTGGGTCATTCCTTTTGAAAAATTCTTAACTTTTTTATGTTTCCAATCTAACAATTTGAATTGAGCTAGTAGTTCATCAATTCGATTGTTCAAGTTCTCTTTAGGGTAATTTTGAAGTAAGGCAAAATAGCATAAGAGTTGAAACGCGGTCATGTCGTAAAATGCAGGGATATCAATTAAAAAACCGAGTTTTATTGATTCTTTTCGACTTTTATGAAGATCTGATAATCTATTTTCTTTATTTCTTATGAGAATTCTTCCTGAAGTTGGTCTAAGTATTTTAGCCAACATTTTAATTATTGTGGTTTTTCCCGCCCCATTTGGTCCGACTAATCCTATAGTCTCACCTTTACATACTTCAATATTGACATTATTTACAGCTAAAAAGGAACCATATTTTTTACTTAATTTATCTAAAATTAAAATGGGTTCTTTATCCTGAGCTAAATTGATTTTGTTGATTAAATCTTCATCTATCTTCTTTTTTACTGTTGCCATTTTAAGTAATGCACTATTTTTTATAGTGTTTTAATAAGCAAGTAAATACTTTTTAAGTCAAAATTTATTATGCGATATTATTTTTTAAGACATTTGAATTTGATTAAAAAAGTACACATTTCAATATATTATAATAGGAGACCATTATTTAATCATTTGAACATACAATTCTGTAGAAATTGGGGGTAGAGTTCTTAAAATTCAAAGTCTTAGTTTTTAAAATTCTTATCTTATTTTAAATTATGGTTGAAAGTTAATTAAGTAGAGGATTAGCTTCAACTTAATTCGCAAATTAAATTTTCATTAATCAAATGTATTGACATGATAAGAATCGTTTCAAAAAAAAGTTGTATTATTTGAATAATATATTAATATTTATCCTAAAGCTCTTATCCTAATATTAACAGAACACAAAAAAAATAAAAGGTGTTAGAAAAAGTTTGAAATTAATAACTTGTCATTTACCTGAGGCATATTTATCTGGTATTGAAGAATTAGTGAATCTGAACGTGTATCCAAACCGCAGTGAAGTTATT
>JBHLLE010000595.1:0-677 GCA_048885945.1 Candidatus Hermodarchaeota archaeon
AAATCTTTTGCCTCATCACTTCTGCTACATTGATTTTCTTAATTCTACTATAATTATATACATAAGAAGAGAACAAAATAATGCTGAAAGTCATAATGTATGTTAGATAACTTGTAGGATAAAGATAAAATTTTAGTCCAGGTGAAATAGACGAATACATATCTATTATTATAGCCATGATTATAAAACCAAATAAAAGACCAAGAAGTAACGCGACGATAAAATAGAACCCCATCTCTAATAATAACGTTTTTCTTATTTCAGAGTTATAAAGCCCTATTGCCTTCATGTTAGAATAATCTTCTATACGGTAATCAATTATTGATTTGAAGATAATAAATAGCAGTAAAAGGCCAAATACAAAGAAAATAACTCCAAATATGAAAAACATAGTTGAAGCTAGCTCTAACACAAAATCTACGTCTTTTTCTAATTCTTTTTTCTTTACAACTTGTTCTATTTGGGGTAAATCTAATACTTCTTCTGCTGTTTCTTTTACCTCATCGGACAAAAAATAAATAGTATTAATGTTATCTGTTTCGTTTAAAATCTCTTGAGCTTTATCAATTGAAATAAATAATGTACTTTCGACGAGATCATTAATAATTCCTGTGATTATTAATCGCTTAGAATCCTCTGAAGCTATAGGCTTTACATATATGTGATCTCCGATTTTA
>JBHLLE010000595.1:687-3286 GCA_048885945.1 Candidatus Hermodarchaeota archaeon
CCTTGGATATTAGTACATCTTTATTTTTCTCCAATTTTTTTCCTTTTTCTATTTCAAACTTATGTAGTTTCGAATTTTTCTCAAAAGCCATAATTCTAAGCGTTTCGTCAAAATTTTGATCGGACTTATTAGAATATAAAACGATATCAGAAATACCAAATTCAAATGCATCAATGCTATCTATAGATTCAAGAACTTCTTCCATAATAGTTTCATTTTCGTATTCCCAAGTATTAGCTGCGAAGTCCCATTTTTCAATGTGAGTAAACTTTTGATCTATGGAATAAATAAAGCTATCCTCAAAAGAGTACATAAAAATCAAAAGCGCAGCAGAGAAACTCATAGCCGTGACAAGGGAGATTAAATGCGTTTTCCTACCGAAGATTCTTCTTATATTATATAGGGCAAATGGACTTGAAGCTTTTTTAATTTTTAAATACAAATTTTCTATTAGCCCTCTCTTCTCAAGGAATTTTGTTTCGTATTTTAATGTTTGTAAAACATCCATCTTAAAGGTTTTATTCACAATAAGGAAGGTAGATATTAAAGATACTAAAAAAAGAATAGTTCCAATCCAAAGAGGATTATTAATAGAGAATTCAGCTTCTAGGGTTATGGGAATATTCAATGATTCAAGAATAAAGTTATTTACAGGTACATTCAAGAATATACTTAATCCTATCCCAAAACCAATAGATATACCAACAAGAAGGATATTAAAGAGTAAGTAACTTCCTAAAATTTCCCGCCGATTTGCTCCTAATGCTTGAAAAACAGAAACAGATTTTAAATCATCCTCAACTAATTTAAACATAACTAAAATTAATGTTACAATTGCTCCACCCAATAAAACCGCAGTTAACATTAATATTAATACTCTGTCGTTTTCTTCATCTTCTCTCATTGACTTAATGAAGGGATGTTCCTCTTGAAGAAATAGTTCGTTAAGATTTGGTCCGAACGATTTTTCTATTGAATCTTCCACATCCTCACTATCAGACTTTTCATCCAGTTGATATATTAATTGATTCGCTAAAGGTATACTTTGGTTTAGAAAATTAGAACATAAGAAATGGATGTCAATATATAAAACAGGATATGGTTTTAGAGAAGGAAACGCAACATTTTTATATAATGGAAAAAATTGAAATTCCGGATTATATCCAATCTCTTCGATTTCTACTTCTTTATCAATAGAACCGTAAGAAACAGTTATTTCATCATCTTTTTTAACATTATTATCTTCAGCAAAATCCATATTTATTGCATATTCGTAATCATCAATTTCCTCTTTATTCTTCTCAATTAGAGAATTAATATGTGATTGACGAGACATGTCAATACCAATCAATAATCCATCGTATTCTTCACTCGAAATCTCAAATTTCACCATTAATAGCATACGCAATTCATAATCGTCAAAAAATGAATATGTTTCTTTAATTAGTAAAGTATCAATTTGAGATTGAGGAAGTGGATCAAAATATGCAAACCCATCTGCAAAATTTGTAGATTCTATCACTTCACTTACAGCTTTTCCACGTACATCCTGCATATTATACATAACGGTGCCGAAACCTATTGCGAATGTTAACAGAAGTAAGATTGGGATCGTTTTAGACTTATTATTAAGGAGGGTTCTATATGCTTTTTTCCAAACAAACCATATCGAAAAACTTTTCATTTATTTACACCTCAATTCTAAATGGAAATTTATAATTCTCTATGGTCATTAACAATTTTACCGTCTCTAAGTCGGATATGATCTTTACCATATCTATTCGCCATTTCTTCGTCGTGCGTAACTATTAAAATCGTTTTATTATATTCATCTGATAAATTTTTTAATATTTGGTAAATTTCATCGCTTTTTACTGAATCCAAGTTACCAGTAGGTTCGTCTGCTAAAATGACTGCTGGATCTTTGACTAGCGCACGCGCAATGGCAACTCTTTGTTGTTCGCCTCCAGATAATTGATTTGGAAAACGATTGTGTTTTTCTCCCAACCCTAATTTACTTAATATTTCTTTTGATTTTGATTTAGGTTCCGTTATAAGCGAAAATCATGCGGCCATCTCCACATTTTCTAAAGCAGTTAATATTGGAATTAAATTGTAAAACTGAAAGATAATTCCAACATATTTCCTTCGATATAAAGCTAATTCATTGGTCGAGAACTTTTGGATGTCTTTAAATTTATCATTGTTAAGATTCACTAATATTTGACCTTTATTAGGAGAATCTAATCCCCCAATTACGTTCATTAAAGTTGATTTTCCACTTCCCGAAGGACCCAGAATCATTTTAAAACTACCTTTCTCAATCGTTAAATTCACACCATTTAATGCTTTTACTTCAATATCTCCAGTAAAATAGCTCCTAGACACATCTTTTACTATGATTTGAATATTAGTCTTTTTTTTTTCCAAGATTTTAACTTTGCTTGCTAACATTTTGTAAATATCCCTCGACAACCTTTTTTTAATTTTAATAAAAAATATTATATGGATTTATATCAATCTAAAAAATCGTTAATTTTGGTTCGAATAAATTCCACAGTTATATCTGAAATCAATATAAGTGCGAAAGAAAATCTAC
>JBHLLE010000596.1:0-3276 GCA_048885945.1 Candidatus Hermodarchaeota archaeon
AAAATTGAGTGGAGTTCAGGAAAAACAGATCATTATCTAAAAAAATTAGTGAAAGATGGATTAATTTTAAGCTCTTCTGAAATAGTTAATGGTAGGGTTCATAAATCTTATAAACCAAAGAAAATGAAAGAAATGATAAATTGGAAAGAGATGAAAAATCTCTAAATTTTTATAATCCTTTTTTATTTTAATATTAATTTCCTCAACCAACTAGAGGGATCTAGAGGAATAACCTTTTTATGTCGAAAGAGATTATAGATCTTATACGAGATCGATCATTTTTTCCAGAAAACGAGGGAAAACTGGAAAAAATCTTATATTACTTTCTATTTTTTTATCGAAAAGGAAAAAGGAATAGAGATAAAACGAGTATAAGTTCTATTATTTAAGAAAGAGTCTATTAATCATTTTTTGAAGAGTCTCGCGTATCTTGGTGATGAAGATCGTAATATTGTAATAATAAATTAACTGCTTCTGAATATGTTTTGCAACCTTCTTTATCTTTGAACAATTCTAGCTTTTCTTTTACTTTTTCAGTTAAATCAACAGCTGGCATTATAGATTATTATAATATAAAACTAAATTTAATTCTATTTCTAAATCCTTATGCTAGATTATTATTATATTAAGAATATAACCTCATACAAATCTTGATGCGTTTAGGATAGATTCTACATAGAATATAGTTAAGTTTATATAGATATGTGGTCACATTATTATTGTATTGACAATATATTTTTGTCGGTTTATACCACAAACATAATAGTGAAAGAGTATGGAATTGGAAAATATTAAGTTAATTGGCGAAAATCAAACCAAAAAACGAAAAAAAAAAATTGATTCCTTATTAGATTTGCAAGGCGTAGGGAAGGCAACTTTAAAACGATTAAATAAAGCAGGTATTTACAAACCAAAAGATTTGCTTTTATATTCTGTAGAAGAAATTTGTCAAAGAACATTACTAACAGAAAATACCGCAAAAAGTTTAATAAGTCAAGCGTTAGGCGAATCTTCGCGTTTTCCTTTTTCTTCTTCGAAAGAAGCGTACGAGGAAGAAAAAAAGGCAAAATATTATTTTAGACTTACGACGTCTTCTGAAAATCTTGACGATCTTTTAGGTGGAGGAATTGAAAAAGGGGCGATAACCGAATTGTTTGGCGAATCTAAAACGGGTAAATCGCAAATAGCTCATCAATTAGCGGTAAATGTACAATTATCTTGCGAAAATGGAGGATTGCAAGGAAAGACGATTTATATCGACACGGAAAATAAATACAGTAAATTTAGAATAATACAAATGTCTGAATCATCAGGAATGGATCATGTAATCGCTTTAAGCAATATAATTGAAGTAAACACTTATTCAAGCGATATGTTAAGGTTTGCGTTGTTGCAAACTCCCGAATTAATCGAAAAAAACAATGTAAAATTACTCGTTGTGGATTCCATTATAAATCATATACGAAACGAATTTGCTGGTAGTAATGATCATAAGAATCGTCAAGCGAAGCTTAGCAATATTATCTACGAGATAAAAAAATTGAGCTGGAAATATAAAGATCTAGCTATTGTCATAACCAATCAAGTTTCAAACAATCCAGATGTTTTTTATGGAAATCCAATACGAGCGTGTGGGGGAAATGTGTTAGCTCATCAGTCCACTCATAGAATCTTCCTGCGAAAAGGGAAAGGAAATCAGAGAGTAGCAAAAATAATAAGTTCACCTTATTTACCTGAAGAAGAAGAGTATTTTATAATTAACGAAGAGGGAATTCGAGATTATTAACGATGATTTTGAGTTATTTTTCAGTCACGAGGTTTTATTAGTAAAAATTAGAAAAGTAATTAGAAAGGGGTTGTAATAAAACGAATAATTTAACTGAAACCATTCCATTTTTAGCGTTATATTTAGTAGTTTCCCTAGTTTCGTTTGGTCTATCAATAGCATTTTACTATTTTCGCAAGAAAGGAAAAGCTTTTTCTAACGATAAAAGGATAGTGAGTGTTCTACTTATTATTTCAGCTATTCTTTATTTTATAAGTTCGTTTTCTAATCTATACACGAAACCATTGAGAATTACTATATATTTGATTATTTATAGCATTTTTTTCGTAATTTTCATCATTTCAGCGTATTTGTTCGCTTCCACGATATACGAGAATAACGACGTTTACGTTTCTAAACGACAAGAAAAATTTTGTTCACACCAGTTCAATAAGACAAGACAGGAAGCAAAGTTTATCCCTCAGTACGATAACATTCCCTCAGGAGTAAAAACCAATTATACCTACGAAGATCAAAACGAAAATGAGATTAAAAATTTGGAAGATTATACGGATTTTTTATTAAATCAACAAAACAGCAAGGGGGACGAGAGTGAATAATACTCTAATTACTATCATTCTCCTTTCTGTTCTTAATTCAATTTTAATCCTTATACTCGCGTATTATCCCGCTGTAAAAATCGTACAAAAAAGAATTAAAAATAAAATCAAATTTAATGTGGAGGGTTGAAAACGTCAAAAGAAGAAATTTGGGAGAGTATTAAAAAAGGTTTTAGAAATTTTATTAGAGGAGCGGGTTACTATCTCCAATCAGGGTATGGTTTAACTTACGAAAAAGCAGTCCAATTAAACGAATGGATTAAATCACTTCAAAAAGATAAGAAATAGCTAAAAAAAAGAGTAAGAACTAATGGCAAAAAACAAAACGGTACACATTACATTTGAGCAGAAATTATTAACTAAAATTTTTAAATGTAATGTAGGTGAGTTAAACCGCATTAAGGTCTTTTTGGGGAAATATAGAGAAAAATACAAAGAAGATTTATTTGATAAATTTATTACAAATTTAACTCATGTACAACACACATTTTTTTATTACGAGGGCATCATAAACCGTATATGGTTCTATTTGCTCAGCTATGTTATCGAGAAGCATATCAGACCATACGGTATCAAATACAATTACGAAGAATTACATTACATACAAAAATATTTCACTGATCCAGAATTTAGGTTAAAGATCTCCAATTTTAGGGATTTAGAATTAGAACTTATGAGATATAATTTAAGGAACGGTATTTTAAATAGAATGGTTAATGAATTGAATTGGTTTTTAGAAATGTAAGAATTCTATTAAAGTTTAAAAAAATCCTATATTTTTTGGAATCTAAACAATTATCTCAATTTCGATATTTAAGATTATAAATAACGCTTTTATTGGAATTTTAAAACTCCAAAAGCGAATAAAAGTAAAGAGGAAATAAAATGAAT
>JBHLLE010000597.1:0-3273 GCA_048885945.1 Candidatus Hermodarchaeota archaeon
AGACGATTTGGTGATAATTATCGGGAATATCAAGAAACTACTGGAGTATTATTTCCCAAATTAAGAAAACCTAAATAAATTTATCTGATTTATATTTCTAAGAAATTTTTCAAGATTTGCATCCCGCGTAAGGCGTCATTTTTATGGTTTTCTTTTAATGGAAGATTTGATTAAAAAAAAAGTTTTTTAATTTTAATAATAACTAATTCTATTAACTTATTCATGAAGATTATAAATTATTCGGAATTTACAAAATGGCTCAAAATTCATATAAAACTCCACACATTTTAATTGAGCGAGGCAGTTATATTACCCATTGCGGATATGCTGGGAAGGACGAAACAGAACTTTCGTTTAGGACACCATCAATCAGTGTTGAGGCACAATTTAAGTATATTTTTGAGGAAGTCTTAAAGATAGATCCTACCCAATACAATGTAGTTATCGTAAAAGATGCTGGGACTACTCAGCAAGTCCTTAGAGATGAGGCGCATCTACTTTTCACAAAATTCCATGTTAAAGCATGTGCATTTATTAATGCCCAAGTAGGGATTATCTTTGCCTTAGGAATAAGGGGTAGTAGTGGTTTGATTATAGATATTGGATATGAATCAACCCTTATCGTCCCAATAATAGATTTGAAAACACAGATGGACTTATTTGCAACATTGCCTATGGCGGGAAGAACTATAGAACAGTTCATTATCAATCATCTAATGAGACATGGTATTGAAAAAGAAATTATTGAAAACTATAAAGACCAACTATTTCCATACTTGATGAAGGATTATTATTACTTTGATTCTGAATCAGAACATGATTTTGAAAGAGAAGAAATTGAATCCAGAAAAAAAAATCTTACTAAATTTCTTGTACTTCATGATAATGAAGGAAAACTTATTAAAATCTCCCTTCCAAATCCGATCCTTCCTACCAATATTTTTAACGAAAAATGTAATTCTAATAACATCGCTTTTACTAAGGCATTTAGCGATTGTGTGATAAAAATCCTTGATAAATTTGGTATGGATTATCTTAGATGTTTTTTAGAAATTTATGAGGATTATTGGTGGGTTGGACGGATCATAATAACTGGTGGAGCATCAAATATCCTTGGTTTGAGATCATTGCTCATTAGAGAGTTATTGAGTAAAACTGAACTTAAAATAGATACTAAATGTAAAAGAAAACCCTCTTCTCCATCTGTAGGTATTGATCTCAGAGGTAATAGCTTTCTGATACGTAATACATCTCCTGAGCATAGTAAATTCGCATGGATCGGAGGGTCACTAACAGCCAGCCTTAAGGGTTTCAAAAAGGCTTTTGTATCAAAAGAGATATATCAAAACAATTCTGACATGTTTTTTCAATTAGACGATAATATGAAAATATCACTTAAAGATTAATTAAGATCAAGGTAATTATTGTAATTCTCGGTTAATACGATTCCAAATAATTAGATTCCTCAATATAATGAAAATCCATGGATTTTCATCCCATGTGGCTTCATTTTAAACTAAAGCCAATTCTTTAGTTTTTGTATCGTTTGAAATTATTTTTTGATCATTTAGCCATAATTAGAGATAAAATTAAGAATTGGGGGATTAAATAGCAAGAATTGATTAAGAAATTTATTGATGGTAAAGATATAGACAAAAAAGTATAGTTATGTTTGTTACTTAAACCATATTATATTTTTAAATATAAATGATAGAATTATATTAGAAAGAAATATATTATTTTTAGGTTGATAAGAATGTCTTTTAAAAAATATATGAAACCACTACTGATATATGCTTTTCTAAATTTATTCTTGATTGTTTTAGTTCTAATAATTATAAATTCGATTGATGATGTAGGGGGAAATTGGATTAGGTTTTCTCCAACCAATAACGCTGCCTATGATGTAGTTTATATGTTCATTATGATAACAATATGTGCTATTATAGGTGGAACTTTTGTTGGATACGCATTAGGTCCTTTATATCTTTATGCACATAAAAAGATTGTAGGACGGAAAATGATATATGGTATACAAGAAAAAGAAAAACCAGATAAATTCAAAAAATACTTTTTAAAAGGCTTGTTTCCAGCATTGATGGCATTAAATTTCGCTTTAATGTTTGCTTTTACTGATTGGGTACAAACGATTGCCACAACAAATCAGGGTGAATCTGGTGAAACTACGCCAATGGTAACTCTTCTTGCTTTATTAGCGTTAATGACGGGTATCTCTATGGGTGTATTTTCGTCAGCGTGGTTTTTACTTGATGCGGGCATAGTATATACCAATAAAGAAAAAGTTAAAGATTTATCTGATCCAATTGAAATTAGAAGTGTAGGAGGTTGGTATAATTATCTATTAAAAGGTTATGCTGGAATTTCGGTTATACTCTCCTTTTACGCTTTTTTTTGGTATATGTACGAAATTATGGAGATCGGAAATAGAATTGACGGTATGAATATTATGTTCATTATTTTTTATCCAACATTACCATTAGTTATCGCAATTCTATCTTTTCCAGCTCTTATTCTCCTAGACTTGACTCACAATCATAGAAAAAAGTATATACGAAAAATTGCTGAAAAATTTAAAATTTCTGAACCTTTAGCGGATCCACTAAATATTGGATAATACTAAATTTGTTTTCCTCTTTTTTTATTTATTAAAAAGCTCTTAGGTTAATTCGATCCTTTTTAATTCTCATATATGCTTCATATTCTTTTTATTTCTGGATTTTCTGAGCATCCCCTTCCCTTTTTAATAATGTGATTGTTACTCCAGGTCGAGGATTGTACTGGCTATCTATTTCAAGACCCATAACTTCTGTGTAAAATTTAATTGACTCCTCCATATCCTCAACTATTATAGTAGTGTATTTAACTTTCGTATTTTATCACCATTTAATACGATTAAACAACTTAATAATTCTTATTTTTTACATATCTATGCTTGAATTTTAGTTATTTATCATCCATCACTTCAAAAACTGAAAGAGACTTCTCTATTTTTTTAACTTCGAAAATTTTTTCAAAAGCTGTAAATTTGTCTCCTTGCCCTCCACCAAACTTAACGATGGTTCCATCTTGATTAACAGAAAATTTAACATAACCCGATTCTTCAATTTGTAAGACTTTAATTTCTAAATCTCCTATTTTTTGCGATTGATTTATTTCAATTTTTAGCATAGTCATTTTTAATCACTACTATTTAATAATCTCTTAGATGATGTTAAAGTTTCCTTTTTTTTAATCCTTATTTTTGATTGGATA
>JBHLLE010000598.1:0-3269 GCA_048885945.1 Candidatus Hermodarchaeota archaeon
AATGCTCTTCAAGGTAAGCTCTTGCTTCCGCAGCTCCAGAGCCAATCGCAAAAGCTTTATAACCCCACATAGCTCCCGATGGATCAGTTAAGTAAAGGCTGGGGCCATTTGTATCAATCCCAGCAATCAGAAATGATACTCCGAAGGGTCTTACGCCAGCATTCTGGGTAAACACTTGTTTATATTCACATATATTTAATGTACTGTCTTTTACAGAAATCTTTTCATCATAATTTAATAAATTAACCTGAGCTTGAACACGAGCTCGATCAATTAAGACCCGAGCGTCAGCCGTTAATCCGGCGATAGCCACTCCAATATGATTATCAATCTTAAAAATTTTTTCTGAACCCTTTGTTTGCTCTTGGAGTTCAGCACTTTTCTTCTCAACCGCAAATACTACTGAATTCAGATTCCTGCACACAATTGCGGTTGTCCCACGGCGCACGGCTTCAATAGCATATTCAACTTGAAAAAGCCGCCCCTCAGGTGAAAACTGGGTTATGGCCATGTCTTGGATGCCAATGAAGAGATCTCAATGGCTATATCCACGGCCAGCCTGTTGAAATATTTTCCATCAACCTCGTTCTAAAAAGTTCTTGAATTTATCTATTTATATTATTTTTTGTATTTATTTTCTATTGTTAAATTGATTTAATAAATGCTTCAATTTATATTTTGTTTTTATAGGTAAAAAACGAGAAAAGACTAGCTAATTAGGAACTTTTGGTATAGTTTTAAATGCCTTTAAACGTGAAATGAAAAATTAAAAGTTAAGATTAGACCTCAAAAAAATTAATGGGAGACATCTTAGTAGAATTCATCGGCATGTTCTCTCAGATAGTCATTAGAGAAGTAATGGCGTTTCTTAAGCCGTTCGTAGCATTTTTCACAGTACCATTCACGTGTTTTCGGGCTAAAGACGTGATCTTCTTTCATATCGCTGCATGTCACACATGAGCATATGGAAGCTTTGATTAACTTTCGTAATTGATTCTTCTGATTCTCTAACTGATTATCTAATTCAAGGAAATTTTCATCACCTAAGGGGCGTCTTTCTCTTAATATTCCTTGCTTATCTGTTAGATTGGCTATTCTTTTATATGCTTCTCTAACAAGCAAGGTCCTTAACTCGGTTCGGATCTTCCGTAATTTTGGATCCTTCAATCGGATAGTCTTTTTTTTATTCATGAATTTCCTCTCGTCAAAATTAATAATTTCTTCTCTTGGATTAATAAAATAAAGAATATTCTGGTATTTAAATTCTCTGTGTGAGCGGATTTTCCAATTTTCATCGGAAAGAATCGAGGTTTATCTGTTTTACTTGAAGGAATCCCGCGAAAATCGAATTGAGGTGCTTAACATCTTTTTTTGTGCATAAAATGTGTGATAGTTGTACCTTTTTAATCAATGGGAAAAATAGTTTCTTACTATAGATCAGTGTTTAATGAATTTTAATAAAATGAAAAAAAGAATTCGAAATTTGAGAGTTTTAATTGTTAAAATACAAAAAAAAATAAAAATGAGCATAAAAATATGTAAATATAAGTAAAAGAAGTTGGGTGAAAACTCTTATTAAAATTTATCATGGTACAACAAAAAGAGCAGCTAGACAGATGGTAAATAATATGGGACCTCCTCATAATATTGATGTATCGTTAGGAGGAGGTGAATTAGGTAGAGGCTTTTATGCTGGAGATTCTCCATCACTGGCAATAGCTTGGGCGAAAGGAAAAGGATCTAATCATATGGTAATTAAAATTAAGATAAACTTAGCTGAATATATTAGATTAAAAATAAAAAATCTGGATTTTAAAGCAGTAAGGTCAGTGTACAACGCAATTAAATTTACAAATGCTGAAAGAAGTTATATGTTTAATGTTGATGTTGTAACGGGGCCTTTGGTTTCTTACTCCCATGTTACTCAATATAAATTTGAATCTAAAATTGCAGAAAGCAGATTAAATAATTGGAATATGGAGGTACTATAACTTATGTCAAGTGAAGAAAGATACGTATATCAAATGTGTTATGAATGGGATAATGAAAAAAATATTTTTGGATGGGTTTTCCCTAATGAATTGGACTATTATACATCTATTGCTTTTACAATCCCTTATATTCCGGGAGATTTAGATATAGAAGACTATACTTACATCTTTTATGGAGAATCTTATGAAAAACTAGAGAAATTTAAATTAAAAAAATCTGGTGATTTATTTTTACTTATATATTCCGAAAAACCACCTCTCAAATTTAGTATCGGGTACAATCCTTTTGATCCATTATTTATTTATCGGAAAACTTTTTTGCCATTTAGATTATATATAGGAAAATATAAGAAATGGCTTGGAAGATATCAACAATTTGTTCAAATCATACCATTAGAAATCTCAAAGATGGATATGTTATATACTACATACAATATAGTGTTCGTAGGTTTGACCCCCAAATACCCAAAAGATATTGACTTTAACAATAACTTCTAATAAATTTTTATATAAATACTATTTTTTTTACTTTTTACTACCATAAACAGAATTCAAATCATAATATTTTAAAAAAGAGGGTTTAAAATAGAATCAAGAAAGGCTTAAATAAATATTCAATACATTTTGATATTACTTATAAAAAAATTAATAAAATATGTCAATGGAACAGGATTCAAAATCAAGAAATAAAGCTCTTATTTTTATCTCAATTGCTATAGTCGGTTCGGGGTTATCGAGCACTTTTATAGAATTAGGGTTAAACTCAATACCATCTGTGCCATTTCTTTTTTATCGGTTTGCTATTTCAATGATATTAATGACTCCCATTATTTTAGTTAAGAAAAGGGACCAAGTTATGAACTTGTTTAGAAATAAATTCATCTGGCTCATTGGCATATTTGAAGGTTTAGGATTAATTTTTCAATATCTAGGTCAAGAACTTCAGATTCCGGCAGGCTTGGCAACTTTATTAACTATAATTTATGCTCTAATGGTACCTTTTTTCTCTCGTTTTTTATTGAAACAACAATTAAAGGTATATCATTTAGTTGCTGTAATCACGAGTATAGTAGGAATTTTTTTTATAATTTCTGAAGGAAATTTAACATTTCTTATCAGTAGTTCTTTTTCTTTAATTGGAATAATAATATTAATCTTATCAGCTGTTTTCTTAGGATTATATATAACTTTCACTTCCTATATCCAAAAATTACATGATAATAATCTAGATTCATTTAGTCTGTTTTATTGTACATTAGTTATAATATCACTATTTAG
>JBHLLE010000599.1:0-3269 GCA_048885945.1 Candidatus Hermodarchaeota archaeon
TAAACATAGGGGTTATTATATTATTAACCGTGTCTGGAATATGGATGTTCACTCACGCTATTTCAAAGCCAATGTTAGATAGAAGGGAAGTTACATCCATTGAATTAGTATGCGTAAGAAATATTATTTCGTCTATATTTTTATTGTCTACCTATTTCTTGTTTTTTCCTTTAGATAACTTGAAGTTATTTAATCCAATAAATATATATTGGGGGATTTTAATGGGAACGATCTACGGAATAGGTCTTTACTTGTGGTACAAATGTTTAGAAAACATCAATGTTAGCAAAGCAACAGTTATAATTTCTGGAAATTTAATATTTACGGCGATTTTTGCCACAATTTTACTTGGAGAAATCTTTACCATTTTCCACTTAATTGGAACCATCTTAGTTATTATCTCAATTATTATTATTGTGAATCCTTGGGAGAAAGATAAACTTGTCTGATAAAAAATATGTGAAAGGAATAAGTTTTGCGATAATTTCATTATTTTTAGTCTCACTTCAACCAATTGTAGCAATTTCGAGACCTGATATACTGGATGCATATATTTTTGCTGCAATGACATGTATAGTTGAAACTATTATTTTTTTTCCTTTAATGTTATATGAGAGACAAAAAATCAAAAATAAAAGAGAGTTAAATCCTTCTAAATCCGATGAAATAGATTTATTATTGAATGGTTGGAAAAATAATAAAAAAACATTAATATACATTGGAATAAATTTTGCTATTGCTCAGATTTTATTTTTTATAGCATATGAACTTGCTGGCGCAATAAATGGCTCACTAGCTCAGCAAACTAGTATAATATTTGGTTTATTATTCGGATTTCTAATAAATCACGAAAAAATTTCAAAGACTCAAATAATTTTTTCATTTGTACTTATCTTAGGTCTTACTATTGCGGTGACACAATGTAATTTCGATTTAATTGATATAAATCTTGGAGTTATAATTTTAATGATAACAACAATGTTATGGATGATAGCTCATTCAATAACAAAACCAATTTTTGAGCGAAAAGAGATAACTCCAATTCAATTTTCCTTTATTAGATACGTACTTTCTGGGGTATTTTTAATATCCACATATTTTATTTTCTACCCATTAACTAACATAAATCTTTTATTTGATCCAATCAATCTTTTGTTTTTCATTCTTATTGGAGTATTATATGGTTTTGATGTTTTGTTTTGGTACAAAAGTTTAGAGAATATTGAAATGAGTAAAGTGACTGTTATTGTTTCTCCGATGCCTATATTAACAGCTTTTTTTGCGTTTATACTTTTAGGAGAAATATTTACTATTTATCATCTTATAGGTACTCTAATTATTATCGGTTCCATATTTATGATCGTCAATCAAAAGAATCAAGAAGATAGCATCGAATAGACTTTTTAAAAAGATTATCTCAATTCTTTAACCATATAGTAAAAAGCAGGAATATTAAGATTTTTTTTTGTTATCCTGGATTTTTTTGCTTTTCTTATTATAAAACCTAATTTAGTATATAATTTTATAGCATTATGATTGACAGAAGAAACCCATAAAGATACTTTTTTTAATTTATTAGATTTAGCAAATTCTACGCAAAAATTAAGTAGTTGAGAACCATAACCTTTTCCACGATATTTTTCAAATACGCATATGGAATCGATATATAATTCGTCAGATTCTAAATCTCTTATTTTTTTTGAAAGAGCACCTAAAAGTATTCCAATTCGAAGCCTTTTCAAATAAGAAAAGTGATTTCTCAACACTTTCCACGCCTCTTTATCGTATTCTTCCTTAAACGACGGAATTTTAACAGTAAGACATCCCAAAATATGATTATTATCATTTAAATTATCAGAAGAGCCATTAGAAACTGCAATAAATTCACCTGGAAAAGGATTTGCAGGATTTTGTACTGCTAAGATGAGTTCTCTCAAAATAACTTTATATTCTTCTTTTGGAATTCCCTTGAAGATATATTGAAATTTATGTTCAAAACAGTCAGCCAAACACTTAGTAAAATGTTCCAATTCTAGTTGAGTTAGATTACGGATTAAAATATCGTCCAATAGCTAATCACTTCTTTATATAATATTGGATATTTAATTCCACTCAATTTTTAAGGTTTTTCTGGGGGGTGCCCTATGAAACTTTACGTTTGGGTATCCCAATACGAAAACTCCGTTCACTTCCATGCTTTCAGGGATTTTTAGGGCTTTTCTACCCTTTTTTGAGCGTTTCAACGCTTCTTGTGCGTATCCAATCCAGCATGTTCCCATTTCTCTTGCCTGAGCGGCTAACATTCCGTAAGTTATAGCTATAGCAGCATCAATCTTACCAAACCCCGAATTATTCGGTCCATAGGAAATAATAACTACTGGTGCAGAATAAAAAACAGGATCTTTACCTTCTTTAATTTCTTTAAAAAACCTGTCCAGTCCTAATTTTGTTTTAGGATCGGAAATTACTACTTTTAGCTTTTTTGGAAGAATTGGTTTTAGGAGCTTTTGACGTTTTATAACCTTTAGTAATAATGCCATCATTTCGATTACTTGGTTTCTTACTAAATTAATCCTATCTTGATCGGTTAAAACAATATAGTGCCAGGTTTGGGAATTTCTAGCTGTGGGAGCAAATTTCATTGCATTGAGCACAGCTTCAATATCTTCTTTGGGTACTGGATCCGACTTAAAACGTCTAATAGATCTTCTGCTCCGCAGAACTTTCATGAGAGTATCGTAATTTATTAATAGGGAAGGATTAGTTGCTTCTTCAAATTCATAAGCGCCTTCCGCTCGTTCAAAAATGATCGAATCTGTTGGACAAACAGCTATACAATGTCCACATAATATACAAATACTAAAAGGATCTTCAAAGATAACTTTTCTTTTTTCCCCTATTTCAGTTGGAGGTTTAACGAATAGTTTTGCGGGACATTCTTTAACGCACTCTAAGCATTTGATACATTTTTCTTCGTCAATTCCGATTATTTTCAGAAAGTTTCATCTCCTTTTTTTCAAAAATTGATAAGATAATAATTATAAACCTTTTAATTAAATGTGAAATAAGAATTTTAATATTAAAAATAATAGATGATAAAATTAAATCATGACCGACGAGTATAATTCGATTGGAAATGAAGAGAAAAGTGTGGATCCTGGTTTTTTGAATAGACATAAAAAACTTTTTATTATTGTTTTCAGCATCTGGTTCATATTCGTTTTATTTTTATGGTTATTTAACGGTACTTACGAAAATCTTCTCGTTGC
>JBHLLE010000600.1:0-3267 GCA_048885945.1 Candidatus Hermodarchaeota archaeon
ATATCGAAAAAAGTAAAACAAGTAAAATTAGGGCAAAAATAACTAAAAATCTTTAAAAGTGAATAAGATCATCAATTTGTCATGAGTATGAAAATAATTTCGATTAGAAAAATTCCAGATTTTTCAAAATTATTTATATTTTTTAATTGTGGTTAATTGGAATTATTATGTTCAAGGGTAAGATCCGTTATTTTTTGCTTGAAAAATAAAAGTCTTAGCAGAGGTTTATAATAATTGTTTATTCAAGACCAATACATTAGGATTAAAAATAAAGGGAGATATAATGGATGTATTGGCAGAATTGTTAGTTTTAATGGATTCAAATATTATAAAATTAAGCTTTTAAATGAGAAAAAAGAGATTTATTGTGATCAAAATCAATTAGAGTATGCTAACGAGAGCGATGTAAGGAAACATATGTTCATTTTAAAGATTGATGATAAAACAAAATTAATAATTAAAGATCAAAATCTGAAACCTTTTGTCTCTATTTTGGATAAAAATGATCGCTTTAAAGGATTATATGCTTTGGGTAAGTACTATTCAAGATCTCATTATTATAGTAGACATAATTTAGATTATCTATCAAAGAAAATCATTGAATTGAAAAATCTGAATCATGAAACAGCAGATATAATTGAAAAGATGTTCCACTATTTTATAGAAAACTTTAATAGTCTAAAAAAAATAATATCTAAAATTAATTATGTTGTTATGATGCCAAGCATCAAACCAACTAATCATGTAGGCTTATGGGGGAGAAGGCTTATTTCTAAATTAAAGAAAAATGATTTATCTGAGTTTATTTCGATTCCTTCTGAAAAAAAGTATATATTTGTAGATTATAAATCCTATAAATATCCTAAACGAGCCGAATTAATCAGGGGGGCCTTTAAAATAAATAAGGATAAGAAAAAATTCCCAAATCTTCATAGTAGAAGTTGTTTAATCCTTGATGATGTGTGTACTTCAGGTAATCACATTAATGAATTAACAAACATTCTAGTAGAGGAAGGTCTTAAAGAGGCATATGCTTTTGTTATTGGTTTAACAAAACCTAAGCCAATCAAAACATAAATAAAAAAAAATGGGACGATTATGAATCTAGCTTTAAGTAAATATGTCTTTTTTAGTAATTATGTTAATCTACCTTTATCAGCGATTAAATATATAATAAATAACGAAAATAGTCCTTTTCACAATATAAATGAACTAAATAGACAAGAAATCGAAACTGAACTAAGCTTTTTAAATAAGCAACCTAAGATAATTTTAAGGGGAATTAAGGAAAAAGCAAAGAAAATAAAAAACTTGCTCCAAGAAAATTACATTGAACTTATTGCAGAAAAAATAAAGTATTGGAAAGATTTGGGAATTAAAATTTTAACTTATTTTAACGATGATTACCCTAAAAGACTCAAATTAATTAAAAATCCTCCTAAAATAATATTTTATAAAGGTATTTTTAAATTTTCTTATGAAAAAGCAATTTCTATAGTAGGAACGAGAGAACCTAGCAATTATGGTGCTAATTTTTCCAGAGAAATGGGTAAACGCTTTGCAGAATTAGGATTTACGATAATAAATGGTTTTGCTAAAGGTATAGATATTGAAGCTATCAAAGGATGCTTAGATGCAGATGGAAGAGTAATAGGAGTACTTGGCTCTGGGTTATTAAAACCTTATCCAAAAGAAAATCTCGAATTATTTGATGAAATAATAGATAAAGAGAGAGGAATTTTTATTTCAGAACAACTTCCAGATACGTCTATAACGAAATCTAATCTAGCACTTAGAAATAGAATCTCAAGCGGAATGTCTCTAGGCAACGTATTTGTAGAAGGTGGTATTAACTCTGGAGCTCGATGGCAATTAAAATATGGAATAGAACAAAAAAAAAATATAATTACCGTAGAGCATCCTGAAAAAAAAATAGAACAGGCTGAATTACCAAATCATATTATTCGAAATAAAATGTATGATTATTTGATAAATAATATTGAGGATATTGAGATTATAGTAAATTCAATCTTAAAAAAGAGTAAAAATACCCAGAAATCGTTGTGTGATTTCTAATTTTGAGAATTTCTCAATTTAAATAATCTTATTAATCTTAAAATCCCTCACTGTCTTATTATATATGAATCAGTTAAAAATCATTTTACGATTACACTTTTTTTATTTATAAAGAATAAGATTATACTATTTTATGAAGAAAATGATAAGTAATCAAGAAGAATTTGAGAAAAAAATCTGTACTGGTCGATATCTAAATGGCCAACTAGCTGTATTTGTTCATGATTATTGCGGTGAATCCATAGCTGAGCTTTCTATAATGCAGGATTCAGTGGAACTTGCCCCTAATGAATTTATTTTAAAAGAGTATTCAGAAAATCAGGAGATTACAAAGGAATTTCTTATCTTAGAAAGGCTAATTCCTACAAATAGATTTGTGTTAATTGGACCGCAATTATGTTCTATATGTCAGATTAATTCAGAAGTTTGAAATTCTCGTAATGTTTTCACGAACGGTGTTGCCTCATTTGCACTTAAAATTAGCTTTTTCTTAGTACGAGTCATCCCAACGTAAAGTAATTGACGATCTTGATCAGAAATATATGTATTGACTTCTGGGATTATGATAGTATCTGCTTCTAATCCTTTAGTTCCGTGAAGTGTACCGATTAATAACCCAGGAGTTTTATAATCATATTCCATTAAATCTTTCCAAACAATATTTAGTTCTTTTAAATAATCAAAAAATAAATGATTATAATCTCTTTTTGCCATATTATATTTGAATAATACTAAAATTTCTTGAGGTGTTTTTAAAAGGTTAGAAATTCTTTCAGCGAGCTTTTTATATTCCTCTTCTCGATTTTTTGATAGAATGAACTCAAAGATGCCATGTGTTCCAATAAATTCTTCTGTTGCCAAAAATTCATCAAATTTACCAATTAATTCTTTGATAGTCTGAGGCAAGGTTTCTTGGGCTATAAATCCTATTTCAATGGGTGTACGATATGATTTCTGGAATCTTTTTACCCTGCCTCTCGCTTGGATTCCAACACTCGACCAAGTAAATCTCTTCCGAGCATAAATTCCTTGAAGACCATCGCAAGTGATCAATAGAGAGTTAGATCTAGCGCTTAAGACGAGCATAATTGACTTAAACCAATCTACTTCAAAATCTTGAGCATCATCAATAAGGATCGCATCATAAGTAATCTTATTATCACCAAGAGTCGTTATCATTTATATTAAAAA
>JBHLLE010000601.1:0-3256 GCA_048885945.1 Candidatus Hermodarchaeota archaeon
AGGTATCCCATTCGACTCGCATGGCTTATCCTCACCCAAATAGCAGTCGGGTCCGGCAGGATCAACCGGAATTGAATTATTACTGGAATCCTGATCACAAGATAAATCTACTTAGTAGATTTTTTGAGACTAAAATTTTTGGGAGTTCTTAATTTAACTTTCTTCGGTTATAATTGTTTAATTATAACTACATTTTTTATATCGTATCTATGATCATACTCATCATATAACGGGTTTTTCCGCAATCCGAGCTTACGCCGGTAAGATACGAATTACTGCAATATTATATATGGTTCTTAGATTATAAATTTTTTTGTTTTTTCCAAATAGTAAGATTAATGGTTTAAAATTTCGTAGTTTAAAAATTTATTTCTTAAATCAAAGGCAATAATTAAAACTTTTATATAAATGATTAGAATGAACTTAAATGAAAAAATAAAAATACATTTAGATCAAATAAAACAATTAAAAGGCGTAGAAAACGCTGTTTTAACTCAGCGAGATGGAAATCCAATCCAATCAACGGGGGTATGGTTTTCAAAAGATGAAATATTTAATGTCTGTTCTGCAGCTAGCGCAATCTTTAATGTTGGTATATATATGCATCCCAACGATTTGAAATACATTTTAATTGAAGGGAAAAAAGCAAAAATTCTGATTGCTCCATTAAACAATCCACTTCATAATTCCTTAAACAAAATTTTAGAACAACAAGGTATATTAAATGATAATCATGAATTCTTTATCGCAATTACCGCATTACCGAACGTAAATCTCGGGGGCATTTTTCTACAAACAAGTGAATGTTTGAAGAAAATAAAAACATCATTAATAACTTCTGGAGAAACGTTTAAACCTCCATTAATTCGATTTAATAACCAAAAAGTACAAAATATCTTAGAAGGTTTTAATGTAAAAGAAAACGAAAATTTGAGTCTAAAATTATCACCATTTTCATTAAGTTTTTCAGAAAGTGTTTCTTACGAATTGAAAAAAGTTTTAGAAGATTTTTCGCTAACTATTCCTGATTTGAAATATGCTTTCATAAGCATCGAGGGAGGATTCATTGCATCAAAACTTTTAAAAAATACTAGGATACCAATAGAAAACATAGACAATATTTCAGCAATGAGCTATTCAGTCTTTCAAACGGCAAATAGATGTTCTTGGTTATTAAAAAAAATGAATACCGACAATATCTTAATTGATTGTAGCAATAAATTTCAATTTATAAATGGATTGGGCAAATCAATATTTTGTACAGAAGTGGGAAAAAATAAACAGAAATTAGGATTACTGAGATTAATATTACCTCAATTTTCAAAAAAAATAAGCGAATTAATAAAAACAGCTTCTGAAATTCAAGAACCAAAGATATTTGATATTAAGACTTTATTAGGAGATTTAGTCATAAAGTAATTATTTGGGATTGTAAAAATGAATTTCTTCAAACTACTAGATCAATTAAAAAAAAAAGAATCAGCTTTGATTCTCTATTGTCTTTTAGAAAGAATACCAATTTTTGTCTTTGGAGAGGATGTAGATCAAATTAATGATTTTTTAATTGAATTAACAGATTTAATCCATTTTAGAAAGGAATTTGTTTATGGTACTGAATTTGTATCTATTGCGGAATATATGGATTTAGTTCAAAATGAAGATATTGATTATAATTCTCAAAGAGTTCAAATACGATGTTCTAGTGAAGTATCGTTAAAAGCTTTAGAAAAATTTGAAACCTTTAAATCCTGGATTATTAGCGTAAATACTCCTAAAGAGAAAAATGATTTACATAATGTGAAAAATTTGATAAGAAAAAAAGTACCAATTTTTTTAATAATTAATTTCTCAAAAATTGGCGTGTCAATAGAATTAGAAGGGCAAAATCACAAAGAATTTGATCTTACATTAGAACAAAATATTTTACAAAAAATATCAAAAGATACAGAGAATTCAATTATCAGGATGAAAAGAATTTTATCAGATAATATCAAACTAAAAAAAATAGACGAAAATCTAATACAAACTCTTTTAGATTTTGAATTAGAGAAAAATGAATTAAAGAAAAATATTTTGAAGGAAGAAATACAAAAATTTTATTCTGGTTCAAAAAGAGCTTTTTTTATTTTATCAAGATTAAATTTGCTTTATAATTTAAAAATTGATGTTAATATTGGAAGTAATACAATTTTAGAAACGATAGATTTTGATGAAGCTCCTATAAATAGAATTATATCGTTTATTAATTATGAATGGGGCGTAAATTACGCAAATTTAATTGCTAACAATAGTAAAGTCCTTTTTGTAGACAAAATCCATTCCTTATGGGGGTAAAAAAGAGTGATATATGATTTTGAAAATAAAATAATTCAAGTAAAAGTTGTTTATTATGGACCAGCTATGTCTGGAAAGACGACATCATTGAAATATCTTTTTTCTCTGTTTGGTAAGAAAGGTAATTTAAGTTCTATTGAGAGTTCAGTAGGAAGAACTTTATTTTTTGATTTTGGGGTTTTACAGTTTCAGGGAACAGGATGGGGATTAAAATTCCTGATGTATACTGCGACGGGACAAGACTTCTATGCTGGTACCCGACCTGCTACCCTAAATGGTGTAGATGGAATAATTTTCGTAGCTGATTCTCAAATTAAATTTTTAGAAGATAATTTAAGGTCGTGGAATGAATTAAAAACATTATTTGGTATTGAATTTCATAACATACCTATTGTAATCGCTTTAAATAAAAGTGATTTAAATAATGGAAATAAATTAAAAAAAGACCAGTTTATGAATTTAATAGAATTTGAGAAATTTAGAGCAATTACTTTGCATGATAGTGTTGCTACAAGAGGTACTGGAGTACTAGAATCATTTACCCAGTTGATTAGCTTTTTGTTTCCTCAATTAAAAATTAGTATTAAATCAGCTAATTAATTTTGTAAAAAATTTAATTAACTTTTTTGGCTTAAGCTTGAATTTTTTGATACATATTTTTTGATATTCTTCTAATAAATCCTTCAAGAAAAAATTGTTTCAATAAATTTCTTGCTATGCGTACTTCATTAGCATCAATTTCTAAAATACTCATTAATTGAAAAATTGAAAACTGTTCTGGTAAATTATCTTTAATTTTATCATATAAACCCATTTTATTCACTTAAGGAGTATACCATTCGTTTTTATAGTAAAAAATGAAAAAAGGTTTTTATTAATTGCGATAATTTTAAAAAATGAATAAATAATTTGATATTATTTT
>JBHLLE010000602.1:0-3250 GCA_048885945.1 Candidatus Hermodarchaeota archaeon
GTATGAGTTATGTTGGTTTAAGGTATATTTGAAAATTTCAGGTAAAAATAATATGTTTCCAACTTCCAATGCCTCTAAGCTACCGTTTCCAAAATAATACTTCATTATTAATAAAAATAGATTGAATTGAGATTTTTGAGAAGGAAGATTATTTGCTTGGAAAGTACTATATAATGTGCTTTTTTTATCTAAGTAATCAAAAATTCTTATTAAAGAATTCTTTTTTTCAACTGAATAGTCAAAATTGATTAGAAATTCCTTTTTTATTGTATCAATCTTAGAAAATTTTGAATCTTCTACCCGCGAACAAACGAAATTTAAAAAATCTAACAATGGACAAAAATTTTCCAATAATTTACATTTTTTATAGAAATAAAATAATAAACAACCTAATCTTTTTTTAACTGAGGGATATTGATCTAGAGCAATTTGATATAATTTCTCTCGCCCTAATAATAATTTTTCATAATAAGAATCAGGAATCTCATCGAATTGTTTAAGAAAATAATATAGGGTCATATTAAAATAGTTATCAAATATTTCTTTATTGTCGTTTCTCACTAAAATTAAAAAATTTAAATATTTATTCTTTTCATTTTCCTTTATAATGGCACAATCTAAAGTAATTAATAATTTCTCTTCGATTGTTTGTCTAATTAATCTTCCAATCATCCCCACAAGAAAATATAAATAACCTGTAAAAAATAATAATCCATACAGATTTCCTTTTATTTTTTTTGATAGATTATCGTAATCTCTTACTTCTTCGGGTGTAATATAATAATTATATTCATATAGCAATACTTTATCTGATACAAGATCTTTTGTTATAAGTTTTAAAGAATTAGTATTAAAGGCAAAAAAGTTTTGTAAATAAAACCTAAAAACATCGTCAAAATTAGAAAAAAGAAAAGAAGTATATGTTTTTTTTATTATTTTCTCGTTATTTTTTAATTTAAATTCCAACCACTTTGTTCTAATTGAATCTTTAAACTCTTCGAATTTTTCTTTTTTATTATTTAATAATTTAAAGTAGACATTTCTATACATTCTAACATCAAAGATTTGCTCTGAAAATTTAACCTCAAATACATTTAAAATTTCAGAGAGCTCTTTATTTGTCAAGTTAACCATTTATTAGAGTAAGATTGCTATAGATTATAAGTATAAAACAATAATCAACAATTAAATATATTCCTATATTATTAATTTAGAATACAAAAATAAATATCTTAAGGAATTAGTGGATAAATAATATTGAATAAAAAAAAAAACTAAATTAAAATAATATTTTTTATTATTGTTTGCTCCAATCTTTATTTTCCTTTTTCTCTTTTTTTGAGTCTTTTAAGCCTAGCTTTTTCAACCGCTTTAGCTTTTTTAATTTTTGCTTTTTCTTCAGCTTTTTTTTCTTTTTTGATTCTCTTCTCGGTTTTTCTCTCTTTTTTTATTTTACCATATGAAATTATACCATATAAACCCATAATTACCATAAGGGGAATAAAGAGCCAAAATACCGCGACATTTTTCAATAGTACAGCATTAACTCCTCCAACTTTATTATCGACTAGTAAGTAGTCGCCAAACTCGTAAGCAACTTTACATAAAATCAAGAATATCAAGATACCATCTTGTTTAATCGGTCTAAAAACCTTTAAATCTAAAATCATCTCAGCTTTAGTTCCTATAAGTGTGCTAATAGTATAAAGAATTATTATAATATCAAAGATATAAATAAGCAAATATACTAGAGGATTATCTAAAAGTGGGCTAACATTAGCCACTTGACCTCCAAGAAAAGCATTTATCATTAAAACACAAGCATAGATTGAAGACACTACAAAAAAAATCCCCAACCAAGCATTAAAAGCATGATTCTTTTCTAGGATTAAAGTTATTAAGGATATGGCTGCTAAACCAATAATTACACCAATTATTATCATTGGTACATATCTAACAAAATCATACACTCTAAATTCAAATCGTCCAATTGTTAATATCACTGTTATCTCAGTTGTACCGATAGAAATCAGTCCCACAAAATATATCATAAGAATAGAAACTACTATTCCAACTAAGAAAATACCCCATCTCCAAACAAAAGCTATGGGAGCAGGCATTTTATAAAAGGCTTCATCTAATTGCGTCCCGTATTTTAAGCAGTAAACCATAGTAAAGATAGATGTAATGAAGATATATACAATAAACGAAATTACAAACGAAACATAACCTATGAGAAATAAAATTTCTTGTCCTACAAATAAGAAAATAACAATAACGATTACTAAAAAAACAAGACCTTTAGCAATGGTTTGACGATTCAATTCTCTCAGGTCGCCTCCTAAAAAGAAAGCAATAAAGAACAACACTATGCAGATAACTAATAATGGTAAATATATGATAAATCCATTGATAGTAAATCCTAAAAGTTGAAATTCAAAACTAAACTGAAGAAAAGTATATCCAATAAGCATCCAAATGATAAGAATTATAAAGATTCTGTTTTTCTTTTCTAATAGTTTTTTGAGATCTGCGAATCCCATAAAATAAGTAACTTTAAACTTTAATAAAAAGCTTTTATTTTAAATTGATGAATTTGTAAATTAACTTTTTCTTTCTACTGCAATATTGTTTTATATTTATTGTTGAAACCAAAAAGGCTTCAATGAAATAATACATAATTAGTTTTCGGATTAAGATTATTAAATTCAATTAAAAATTTTTGTTATATCATCAATTTCAGAATATTCTAATCTGGAGATATTCTTATTCGTATCTTGAATCTTCAATCCTTTATTTCTTAAAGTAAAATTCCCTATTTTTTCTGCACTTATTTTATTTTTTTTTAGTAGATTAATCAAATCATAAGAATTATTTTCTTTTACAGCGATTAACAAAGAACCCGAAGAAATTGTATTATATGGATTCAAATCATATAATTCGCTCAATTTTAAGGATTCTGATAAGACGTTAATTTTATCGATCTCAATTAAAACTCCAGTGTTTGAAGCAATTGCCATCTCTGCAATTGCTGTAAACAATCCACCTTCAGTTACATCGTGAAAACTTTTTATTAAAAAATTCTTATTTGCTAAACTAGCATCTTTAAATACACTAATTCCAGGTTCATACAGATAATCTTTACATTTTTTAATAAAATCTTCATTTAAACCTTTATTTCTTAATTCAATTTCCTTTTCACGAGCGATAATTGAAGTACCTTCAATAAAGACTCCTTTAGTTAAAATAA
>JBHLLE010000603.1:0-3249 GCA_048885945.1 Candidatus Hermodarchaeota archaeon
ATTGTAGTAACCATATTTGAAATAGATTCATTAGACCAAACTTGTGCTCTTAAAAACTCCCATCTCTGACTGCAGTTTTCTCTATACGATTGATTGCTTAATAATCGATCAAAAAGAAGATTTTTCTCTCGGATTTCATCTTCTATATCTGTAGTAGGGTCTTCAAAGAACTCTGGATCAGAGATATTTTGTCCATATGTTAGATCAAAATCCCACGGAATCAAAGAGAAATTAGCGGGATTAGTATTCCTTACAATAAAATAGTTCTTGTTCCAGAAATCTAAGTGCATTATGAAATAATTAAAGAGAAAAAAGTCAATCGTGTTATTTTTATCAAATTTTGAGAAAATTCCCGTAGTTTGATTAAAGAAGTCAGTATCAGAAGTGCTGTGATTAATAAAAGTGATGAGATCAACCATAACGTCGTCCATTATAAAATATCCATCCTCTTCATTTGGCCAATCTTGTTCCCATTTATCAGCTTCGTATTCTGAAAGGTTAGTTGCGTCTTTTGCCTGAAAAATTAGACTATCGTCAGAATTGTTTTGAATTGTTTCATTTAAACCATATAATTTTCTATCGTTTTTTTCAGCAAGTAAGTAAAGTCCATCAAAAGAACCGTTAAAATATAATAAAACATATCTCGATCTTGGTAATATAGCCGTAGGATTAACAGGGAAGAGATTTCGCCATAGATTAAATGATAGTTTAAATTTAATTCTCGTGTAATCATAGTAACTCGCAAATAATTGCCAATCATCGTCATCCCTCATACCAAGGAGAGGTTCACCTTTAGATAACTCTAAACGATAACCTTTTTCGGATAAGTAGCTGTAGTTTCACCTCTAATCTTAATTTTCGCTTCCATAGCATCAATATCTTCAGAAGATTTGCTACTTTCTAATGCAAATATACAATCTGAGTACGATTCAGTATTAAGATCTCCATAACAAATAATATGAATAGTTGGAAAGTCAGGATCATCGTCTGAAGAATCGTCATCTTCTTTTTCTACCGGATGTGGAAAAAAAGCAATCACAAGAATTGTAGAAAGTGCAATAACCGAAATTATAACTAAAGAAATTAAACTTTTTTGACGCTTAGATCGTGGTAGTTTATTTTCAAAATTTACATTATACGACATAGGTTTAGTAGATAAACAATTCTTAGATAATTTTATCAAATATTATATATGAATTTTATTTTAATAAAGTTCTCTTAGGAGATTAAAAAACTGTAACAGATTTTTTTAAAACTGATTGAAATAATTATCACAAAAGTCAAGTCTTTCTATTATCCATTGATCCAAATATTCTATATATTCATATACATCATTATTCCATTCTTTATCGTAATTTCCGGGATTCCATAAATTTGTGTCAAATTCTAAAATGTTTTTAATTTCATCATAGAATTCTGAAATCATTTCTGAGAAAAAGTCCTCGGTCCATAAAGATTCTCTTAATTCAAACCAGCGACTCTTACTTTCTCGCATAAATTCAGTATTTTCAATTAGTCTTCTATATAATTCATTTTTAGAACGTATTTCCATTTCAGGATTTTCATCTGCGCTATACCTTTTCCACGCAAATTGACCAAAACATTCGTCAAAATCCCACGGAATGAAAGAAAAATTAGCGGGATTAGTATTTCTAATTAAGTAATAATTTTTAGACCAAAAATCTTTATGTTGAATAAAAAAATTATAGAGAAAAAAATCTATTAGATTTAATTTATTAAACTTTGAATAAATCCCCGTAGTTGAATGAAAAAAATCATCATCTTTGGAATTAGAAATAAAATCAGTTAAATCAATTAAGATATCTTCCATAATAGATATACCTTCATAATCATTAGGCCAATCTTGTTCCCAGGCTTCATCATCATAGCATGTTAAATCGGTATTAAATTTAGTTTGAAAAATAAGACTTGAATTTAAATTGTCTTGAGCATCATCAAGTCCAAACAATCTTCTATCAATTCTTTCGGCAAGTAAATACAATCCTTGAAATTCTCCATTCAAGTACAACAAAACATATCTAGATCTTGGTAAAATAGTAAGTGGATCTGTTGAGGACAGACTACGATATACATCAAATGCCATTTTAATTTTCATACGTGGAAAATCTGAATACATAGAAATTAATAACCAATCATCATCTTTTCTCATTCCTAATAAAGATTGAGGTTGTGATAGTTCGATTCTATATCCTTTTTTTGGTGAAAATTTATTCCATCCCGTCCCAGAACCTCTTATTTTTATTTGAGATTTTACAATTACTTCGCTATTCAATCCGTTTTTACTTTCTAATTGAAAATTACAATTAATATTGTTTTCATAATTAGGATTATCTTCAGTTGTAATTCTAATAATGGGTAAGTTCGAAGCACCTATAGGTGAATTTTTAACATAAGTATAAAATCCTATTGTTGAAAATATAATTATGGCTGATATAGAAAAGACTGTAAATCGTTTCCTTGGCTTATTTGTTTTTATTTTATTTTGAAAGGTGGTTATTTCTAACATAGAGCAAATATTCAAATCTTTCGATATGATTTAATCAACAATAAATTATAAATATGTTATATTCAGACTTAAATCAGCATAATTAAAATATGGATTTTAATATAAAAAATTATTACCTTAAGAAATATAAATTTTTTAAGAAGCCTTTTTTTCTTCTTTTTCTTGCTCTTCTTCCTCTTTATTAAATTCTTCTACTTTCTTCATAACTGACTCAGAAGTATCAGTTGGTAAGGGGATTTTTTCAAAGGTTTCAATAAATTTAACATCTCCAATTTCCATATGTGATTGTAAATCCATTGCAAGACCAAATTTAAAATAGGTAAGATTTTGAAACAAGTACATTTTAGGAACGGTAAATTCAATTGAATTAGTATCCTTATTATAGGTCATATTGAATTCTGGGATATGTTCTTCGGGAATCCCCTTAGAAACCATAAAATATTTAATTTTATCGTCAAACTCTTCTATTTTATCAACAATCTCTAAGTTATAATCGATATTTTGCCCTGCTAATGGGTGGTTATAATCAATCATAACCTTTCCTTGAGAGATTCTTACTACGGTTCCTCTTTGTGTTTGACCTTGTTTTGTTTGTTTTGTAAATTCTTGTCCTAATTCAGGATTCTTTCCATTATTCAATTTTCTAAATTTTGCTATACCTATTCTTTCAATCTTATTTGGATCTCTTTTTCCAAATGCTTTTGTAGGAGGGATTCTAACGG
>JBHLLE010000604.1:0-3237 GCA_048885945.1 Candidatus Hermodarchaeota archaeon
AAGTGATAATAGATTTCTATAAATTGGCTCCTGATTTAGATTATGCGCTTTATCGAGGATTTATGGGTAAATTAGGTAAATTGGGTAAAGCTCTAAAATTGAATAAAATTTTAGCTTTAATATATTATTATAAAGATATTAAACCTTATCCAATAAAATATCTTAGTTCTGATGGGATTTTTTTATATGAAGAATTAATTTCTTTGGTTCGTAAAAAAAAGGGGCTTCTTATTATTTTAGGAGCAATAAGAGTAAAATATTATTTAAAGTATGTAAAAAAATGGAAAATTAATATAATTATTACTAATGATGCAGAATATACGAGAATGTTGTTAAAATATTATCAAATTAGGAAAATGTTTTATTAATTAATATTAGTATTGTAATAAAAAAACCTTAATACTATGAAAAGAAAAAATAAAGGATATCTTAAGCATTTCAAAGAGCTTTATAATTTAATTCCTAAAATTCAAGAAATCACTAAAAATTGTATTCAAAAAGAACGAGACAATTTACCTCACGATATTAATAGAATTACTGAGGAAAGAAAATTTCTTGAACATTTTTTCAATTTAATCCAAAGAAAATGGACGCTTGACGTAATCCACATATTAAATATCCTTGGAGAAGTGCATTATAACGAGATAAAACGAGTTTTAAAAGGGATCAGTTCAAGAATTTTAACTGATCGTTTAAAGATGTTAGAAAAAAAAGGATTAGTAATAAGAATTGTCCACGATACAAGACCAGTTCATATATCCTATAAGTTAACAGAATATGGGGAAGGATTTATTTTATTATTAATTCCTCTTGTTTCGTATTTCTTATTGCACGATAAATAAGATTTAAGTGAAAAAAAATTTTTTATTAATTCTTAATAAAAGGTGAATTTTTTTTTACTTGTTGTAAATTTTGTGCCTTTTATATTTATTAGGAGTAGTATCTTTAATTCAGTTAGTTTCAATTATATAAAATTTAATTAAGAAAATAAATAATGGAAGTGGTAAGTGATTTCAAAAAATACTGTAGGTTTTACGAGTGATGATTTAATGGAGGTTCTAAGTGCTCAAAAAGAAGTGGGTAATAAGTATAAAACTCATTTTTTTGCTATGTTTTCCCAATTATTATGCACTATAACAGAAGAAATCATAAATAAATTTGGAGAGGAGGGAAGAGAAGCAATCGCTAATTCAATAAAAAAATATGGCTTGGAAAGAGGTAAAAGAATAGCTAAATTGGTAGAATCACTTGGAAAGGAGCTTAATCTAAAAAACTTTTTCATATATGGTGATTTAGACAGCAAGAGTATTTTAAAATATAAACCAAAGATTGTAGATGGTAATGTTGAAATTATAATAAGAGATTGTGTCTTTTGTAATGGATGTAAAGAATGGGGAAAAGAAGAGTATGGAAAAATATATTGCGAATATATAGACCATGCGGTATTAGAAGGATACAATCCTAAATTATTCCTTGAATTACCTGCTAGGATGATGCTAGGCGATAAAAAATGTCATTTTAGATATCTTGTAAAGAAAGATTAAAAAAATGAGAGATGATGAAAATATGGGACAAATAGGAAAATTATGTGATAAAATTATCACGACAGATATTTTAATTGTCGGAAGTGAAGGCGCAGGAGGTCATGCTGCTATTGAAGCTTCAAAAAGCGGAGCTAGTATTTTAATTGTAACAAAAGGAAAAATCGGACAATGTGGTGCATCTCAAATGGCAGGAGCGGATTTCAATGTCGATGGTCTAGCAGGCAAAGAATTGGGTTTTGAAGGAGATGATCGCGATAGCCCTGAACTATTTTTCGAGACCCTTGTAAGAGAAGGATTATACCTTGGTAATCAAAAAATGGTCGAAAAATATGTTGAATATGCTCCAAAGGCAATGAAAGATATAATAGATTGGGGAATGAAAATTTATAGCTATGAATCTGCTCATACAGAAGAGATGGCTAGGGGTATTATAGCATCAGGTATTTCGTGGGTCGGTGCGATTAGGAAGAAAGTAAAAGAACTTAAAATCCCGATTTTAGAGGACACGATGGTAATAGATTTATTGATAGGAGACTCTAAAATAGCTGGTGCAATAGCTATTGATATTAAATCTGGAGAAACAATATTAATCAGATGTAAAGCAATAATTTTAGCTACTGGTGGGTGGCATAGAGCATATTCTTTTAACACAGGTCCAGAAGATCTTACTGGAGACGGAGTCGCAATGGCATACCGTGCTGGAGCGGAGTTAATTTCTATGGAGATGGTTCAATTTTGCCCAGTCACGATGGTCTGGCCACCAAAAAATAAGGGTAGTATAATCCTATACATTCTTAAAGAAGTAGATCCCTTTAATAAATCTATAAAACTCTTAAATAATAAGGGAGAGCGATTTATGGAAAACTATGATTCTGCAAATTTAGAGCAAAGTACAAAAGAAATAGTTTCCATAGCCTCAGAATTAGAAATTGAAAATGGGAGGGGAGGTATACATGGAGGTGTTTTCTATTCTTTAAAACACGCTCGAACAAGATTTATAGATATGCTTATTAAGGTTGCAAAACACCGAATTAGAAATGAATGGAAAGATACTAGGTACGAATTTAGGACCCTCATGCCAGAATTGTTAGAAAAACTGAAAACTGAAGATGTGGAGGTTGGAAATGCAGCACATTATATGGGTGGCGGAGTTAAGGTTAATGAAAACACAGAAACAAACATACCTGGCTTGTTTGCTGCGGGTGAATGTTCAGGTGGATTATGGGGGGCTGTAAGAGTAGCGTCTGCATGTACTGAAGCAGGAGTACAAGGAAAAATTGCTGGTGAAATTGCACCTAAATACGTAAAGAATATAGAACAGGTCGAAATCAATGATAATCAGGTTAAAGAGATTTTAAATAGAATACATAAGCCAATTAATAAACAAAAAGGAATTTCCGTTAACGAGTTGCAACAGAAAATGCACGATATTTCAGGAAAAAAAGTTGGATTAATTAAGAACGATACAGATTTAAGAAAAGGATTACAAGAGTTAGAGGATCTATTAAACGATGATATGGAGAATTTATATATTTCCTCATCTAAAAGTAAGATTTTGAATTTTGAATGGATTAGAACCATTGAACTGCGTAATATGTTAACTTGTCTATATTTATCAACAAGAGCTTCATTATTACGCGAGGAAAGCCGTGGTGAGTTTTATAGAAGAGAATATACTCATACAGATAACGAT
>JBHLLE010000605.1:0-3236 GCA_048885945.1 Candidatus Hermodarchaeota archaeon
TAATAAACTTATAAAAATGTGTTTTTAGTTTATAAATTAAAGTACTTTCCATTTTTAAATAGTCAGTTAATGTAATCATTTTTTTTATGTAATTTTCCCATGGCATATCTTTAATCCTGACTTTAATTTCATGATCATTATCTATTATTATATTACAGTTAACTTTATGACTCAATGCAACCATTGCCATGATACCCATAACACCAATAAAATATTTTGCATTTTTAATAATACTAAAGGCATCAAAATATGATGTTTTATTAATTAAATTAATGCAATTATTAACTTTTTCATATTTTTTTGAAGTCCCAATTAATATAACCTTATATTTTGAATCTTTGATTATTTTTTTTACTAATTTTAATTTCATTTCTCTCTTTTGAAATTCTTGACCTGCTTTTGGTTGTAAAACAAGGTATGGAAATTTAAAATTATAATCTGATTTAAATTCAAAATTGGGGAAAAAATTCATTTCTATATAATCTGGTTCCTCAAGATACTTTTTACTTTGAGAATGAATTCTTGGAATTCTTGGATCGAATTTGGATTCATCTGATGTATTTATTATTGTTATATCAACAATATTAGGAACTAATGAATAAATTTTACGAATAATATTATTTAATTCAGGAAAAGGTTGAATATGAATTAATTTAATATTTTCTTTAATGTTTATTAATTTGCAGCAATTTGTATAAGTATCTCCTTGAGTACCAGAAACGTTAAAAACTTTCACAATTTTGAACCTTATATCTTACCTTAAATTCTTTTTTTTACTTAATTACTCTTAAGATTGTTAAGAATCTAATAAAATCTTTATTATAAAGATTAAATTTATAAAATTCCAATTCTCACTAATTTATTATTTATCTTCTCAATTACATTGTTTAAATAATATCTTTTTCTTAAAGATGTCATTATTTTAAAGATTTTTTCTCGTCTGAATTTAGTAAAGTTAAATTTTTTTTTCTCTGCAATTACTTCTTTAATTACATCTAAGTACATCTTGTAATTTGGTTTATTCTTCATATATTCCCTAAAATCGGAAATAGCTTTTAAATGACTATTTTCAATTAAATCAGGATGTTTACCATCGTAAACGAAAAGCCCATGTCCATTATGTTCTGTTATATTTTCATCATTAAACCAAAATCCGTAATTTCCCGTTAAATCTTGGTTTTTTTTCATCCAATATTCTTCGTTATTTGGATCGTAATGATTAAAAATTTTCAAATACCAAAGAAATTGTGAAAAATAACCTTCATAAGACATCCAATAAATACCTTTTAATTGTTCTCCTGTCAATAAGCTGTAATGGAACATGGGATACTTATTAAGCAAAGTAATAGTCTTTTTTGGTCTTGGATTTGGCGTTTGTGTTTCTGAAAAATAAAAGTTATTACTTTTAATTTTGAATAACCTAATATGGGAAGTTTTGATATAATATTTTAAATTAAAGCAAAAGAAATTGCTTTTAAGGTCAATTTGATCGAAATCATTTTTTTCTATATAAGTTTTAATTTCATTGATGGATTCTTCAAAGTAAAACTCGTCTGAATCCAAGATCCAAAGTACATTACCTATTGCAATATTATTGCTTTCTTGAATCATTTTATTTAAAGTTGCACATTTATTTTCATCTGCAGCATAATTTTTATCACATATAGTTTCAAAGAATTTTATTTTGTTATTATTAAGATATTTTTGAGCTTTTTCATTAGTACTATCTTTAATCCTTTTAAGATACTTATCATGTGGGCCTATACTAATTAATAATTCATCTACTAATTCTAATGCTTGCTGAATTGAATATTCAATCCAATCTTCACATGCCCAAGCAGTTAAAAGACCTATTATTTTCATTATATCAAAATATAATCTTTCTATTTTTTTATCTGAACCTTATAAGGTTTTTTAATTAGATATTAATATTCTTAAAAATGATATATTTTTTTTAAAAATACTTAAAACATTTAGTATTAAAGATGAACTTAATTCTATTTTTTATTCAATAAATATTTTTTTTTCAAGAATTTTTTTCTTTGGGTGTTTGTCTTTTTTTTTTTATTATTTTTTTCAAAATTAAGTAAATTAAATCCAAAAAATCAGTCATTAAACATAGTAAAAAGAAAAAGGAATCATAAAAAAAATACGATTTAAATTAATAAATTGATATTTTATTAAAATTATTAAATAAAGGAAAAATACTAATTCAAGGTAATTAGATTGATTAACTTCTAAAACCATACAATTAAGTTAAATATAATTCATTTAATTGACCATATTGTTGATATTTCCTTATATATAATAAAATTGAGAAATTTTTTATTCAATAAATAATTCTGTAATATCAAAAATATGACTAAAATAGCAATTATCATTACTCTTTAATATTGAGAATATCCTTATTAAATATAAACAGAAGCTTGAGCTAAAGATGATTAATTTCAAAATTTTTAAAGATGGTTTATCTAAGATTTATGCTGTGACTGAAAGAAATATAAAATTATCATTGCAACAAAAATCTGGTTTAATTCTTTCATTTTTTCTACCACTCCTTAGTGTTATAATGCCAATAATTATTTTAGGGGAATTATTTAACTATAACGAACAATTTGGGCAGTGGACAAAAGATAATTTTTTAGTCTATCAATTTCTTGCCTTAAATATTTTTTTATTACAGAAAACCATTACAGCATTTCCTGCTACTTTTCAGCAAGAAAAATATTGGGAGACCCTTCCTGCATTAGTAATTGCTCCATTTAATCGATATAATATAATTATTGGGTTGTTTATATCACATTTGATCCTTATATCAACTCCTTTTATTATATATTTTGTTTTATGTTATCTCTATTATCCAATATCAATTACAACCATTATATTTGTTCTTTTTCTCTTTGCGCTTGTTTCATTTGTATTTAATGGACTTGGAATTATTCTATCAATCTTTTCAGTTTCCTTGGAAAAATACATGGGGATAATCACAACTATTTACACGCTTATTTTCTGGTTTAGTTGTATTACATATCCGTATGAAATTTTTCCTGGATATATTCAACAGATAATAAATTTGAATCCTTTTTATTATATTTTTGATATTGTAAGACTAGCTTGGATTGAAGATAATTTTATTCTTACAATCACTTCTCATTTTTTTAATCTATGTCTATTAATTTTTGGAGCAATTCTGTTGCCCATTGTGAGTATGATCATATTTAATAAAATTTTTAGAA
>JBHLLE010000606.1:0-3232 GCA_048885945.1 Candidatus Hermodarchaeota archaeon
TAAACGAAATTAAGAGGGTAATAAAATCTGCAGGAAGATTATGTGTTATTAGTATACCAAAAGAAGGTCGAGAACATACAGTTGGAGTTAAATAATTTAAGTGGTCTCATAAATTTTTCCCAAACTATTCTAGCTGCAGACCTATTTATGTAGAAGAGATTATAAAGGAATCAGGCTTTAAAATTGATAAAACTGAAATAATTGGAGTATTTTTTCCTATGAAAATTGTGATTGCCAAAATTTAATAGAACTATAAATTTTTCATAAAATAAAATACACTAAACTTTTTTTTAGGTTGTAGAATATGACTAAAATTCCAAAACCGATTAAATCGCCACCCAATAAAGAAGAATTAGCAAAACGGTTAGAGAATGTAAGGATTGAAATGAAAAAGCAAAATCTGGATTATTATGTAGCTTTTGATCCAGTAAATATCTATTACCTGACAAATTTTGCGAATTATGTTCACGAACGGCCCTTTATTTTAGTTATTCCACTGAAAGGAACTATGAAATTTTTGGTACCTCTTCTCGAAATAACTCACGTAGAAACCAGAGCAAAATGTGATCTTGACCTAATTCATTACTTTGAATTTCCCGCTCCTAATGGTAAAAACTGGACTGATAAATATCACACTATGATAGAAAACGATGCGAGAGTTGGGGTGGAATCCGCGATGACCTTGCGAATATATGACGAAACACTAGGTATAAAAATTAAAACTGATATAATTGAAGAAGTTAGGTTAATAAAAACTGAATACGAAATTGGACGAAATGTTCATGCTTGTAAAATAATAAATGCGGGACATAAAAAACTTCTGAGAGTGTGTCGTCCAGATGTAATGCTTATTAAAATCTATAGTGAGGTAACAAACTTATTGACGACCAAAGCATTAAAAGACATACCAAACCTTAATCCTTTTGTTTCAAAACCATCAGCAATAGTGTTACCTCCAAGTGTCTCTCATGACCCTCATAATTTTACGGATGTGTTTTTGAAGATGGAACATGGAGGACCCCATGTTTCTGGAGTAGGGGGACAAATTGACGGATATGGCGTCGAAATAGAAAGAAGTTTCTTTTTAGGAGCAGTACCTAAAAAAGCTAAAAATCCTTTTGAAGTCATGATGGAAGCTAGAGCCTTAGCCTTTGATCTTGCTAAACCAGGAGCAAACTTGAGTAAAATTGACGAAGCTGTAAGAAGTATAATAACTAAAAAAGGTTATGGAGATAAATTATTGCATCGCACTGGACATGGATTAGGAATCACGGGGCATGAAGGGCCTTATGTAGCTGTTGGATACGATAGAGTACTTGAACCGGGAATGATCATCAGTATTGAACCCGGGATATATATTCCAAATTTAGGAGGATTCCGCCATTCGGACACTGTTTTGATAACTGAGGATGGGAATGTGAGTCTAACAAATGCTCCTGAAACGCTCGAAGATTTAACGATCGACCTGGATTGAATGTTTTTATATCAGTAGTGGATTTAAAAAATAGTATAAAATATTATTTAAAAATGTGAAATTACTTTTTTAATCTACTTTTTAATTTCTCCGATATAAGATCTCCCATTTCTTTAGTTGAGAGAGTCTTTAATTTTAGATTTTCAATATCTTTTGTTCTACCTTTTTCCAGTGTTTCTTCTATAGATGCTTCTATTTCATTGCCAATTTCTATTTGTTTGAACGATTCTTGCATCATAAGTTTAACGCTTAGAATAGTGCCAATTGGATTAGCGATCCCCTTACCCGCGATATCTGGAGCAGACCCATGAATTGGCTCGTACATGGAGACTTTTCCGGGATGAATATTTCCACTAGATGCCATACCTAAACTACCGATTAGAAAAGCACCCTCATCGCTAATAATATCTCCAAACATATTTCCGGTCACTACGGTTTGGTACGAATATGGTTTCCTTATTAACCACTGACAAAAAGCATCAATATATATGTCTTCAGTTTGGAGATCTGGATAGTCAGAAGCAATTTCGTGAAAAATTTTACGCCACAGTTGACTTGGTTTTAAGATATTTGCTTTATCAACAGAGCTAACTTTTTTATGTCCCATTTTTTTAGCAAATTCAAACGCGTATTTAATTATTCGCTCGCACCCTTTACGAGTATAGAGCATAATATTATGGGCCTTATCTTCCTCTAATTCACCAATGTTTTTGTAAAGCCCTTCTGTGTTTTCTCTTACGAAGAAAATATTTATTCCCTCTCCAATATATTCGTCTTTTAAAGGACAGCGATCCCTTAACGCATTGTATAATTTTATGGGTCTTAAATTCACATATAAATCTAAGCCCTGTCTTATGTGTAATATAGCTATTTCAGCGACCCCTTGAGGTAAACCAGGAATTCCAATTGCACCAAATAACAATGCGTCAGAATTTTTAATAATTTTAAACGATTTCTTGGGAAGACTCTCTCCATACTTTTTCCAGACTGCTCCTCCTGCAGGAGCTTCTTGAAATTCAAATTCAAACTCAGTATAATCGTTAATAACTTTTAGTATTTTCAGACCCTCCTCTACAACTTCCGGACCAATACCATCTCCTTTAGTAATAGCAATTATTTTTTTCATTACACTCTCATCCATTTAGTCTAAATAAGATATATGTAATAATAAATTGGAAAACTATTAAATATTAATAGATTTAGCTATAAATTTGCTTAGATCGCAATTAATTGATTTTTCTAAAATAATCAATATTTATGCTTTGGAAGCAACTGTCGATAGATTCTATCTCTTCAAGTTCTCTTAACGAGATTCTATTTTTATCGTTAAAATCTTTTGCAGCCCAAATGAGCTTATTAAACCTTTGATGGTGGTGATGAAATCTTTTATTAGCATATTCTTTCGCTTGTTTTGTGTAAAGTAAAAATGGCCAATCACTTCCTTCCATTAATACTAATTCTCTGGCGATTTGTTTTAGAACTCTAAGTTCCCAATCATCCGGATTTGGGTTGAATTCTAATATTTGTTCGTATTCTTTAATAGAACTGTTTATATATGGCCATATCCAGCCGTGTTCTGGATTTTTCCACACCTGAAAATGACCTCCTTCGCCCCAACTACTTTCTTTCATTTTAATCACTGAGAATTCATTTTTATATTTAGAAACATAATCTGAAATAGTAATCATTTCTAAATGCTTATCGTTATGAATTAGTTCAAAAACTGTTTTCAACCAATCAATTCCTTCCATCCACCAA
>JBHLLE010000607.1:0-3225 GCA_048885945.1 Candidatus Hermodarchaeota archaeon
ATCTGCTATTGAGTTTTATATTGGTTGGAATTTACCATAGTCTATAAAAAAAAGGTTCTTGCACGAATAATAAAAACTCCGAATTAAGGATAAGATAAATAATTAGTAATTTTCTTTTTTTTTTAAAGGATTTAAAATTTATAAACAACATTTTTTCAATCTAATAGTTGATTATATGTAAAGAATCTTAATAGCCTCTCGCGGACAATATATTTCGCAGACATGACATTCTCTTTCTCTTCCTTCTGCCTCTAATCTTCTACAATGTTCTAAATTCAATAAAATACATTTTCCATCTTTTACTTCGAAAAGTTGATGTTTATCAGCAGGATAACTAGGGGCTTTTCCACTTAGCGTAGGTGGACAATATCTTGCATTTACTGGGCATGCAGTGACACAAATTCCGCATCCATCACATGCTTCTTCGTCAATATCAATATGAAGTTCTTTTTCTTCACCTTCTTCTGCCCCGAGTAGTTCTTTTAATGTATTATGTTGCTCCTTATATTTTGGCTCCAACAGGGGAGGGCAGTCGTCAATTTTTATCTTTCCTTGAAGTAATTCTAAAGCGAATGCCATACAAGTTGGTTTCCCACATTTCTTACAATTGGTTTTCGGTAAGAATTTATATAATTCCATGAAATTTTGAACGGGAATTTCAATCACCAATTTATCTATAATATGGAGAATATTAATTTGTTTAGTTTATGGTATATAAATTTTCAATTCTTTTTACAATTAAAAAGATGTTAGTAAAAATTAAAAGATTATTAAAATAGCTCACGAGTAAGACCTTATTTCAACTGAAATTCCACAATTTATTTTTTAAATTAGTATAAATATCTTTGATCGCCAAACTTGCTTTGGAATCTGCTTGAAAATCAACAACGGGTTCTGCAAAGGACATTGCTTTTGGAATGGACAGGTCAAATGGTATTTTTCCTAAGATATCGTATCCCGTCTTGCTTATAAATTCCTTAAACTGCTCTTGAAAACTACTTTTTAAATCAGCTTTGTTAATTATTATTCCAAATGGGATCTGAAATTGTTGAACCATTTCTATCGCTCGCATAAGGTCGTGTAATCCAGAAGGAGTAGGTTCGGTTATAGTTATTATATAATCTAGACCTGATACCGTAGCAATAACGGGACAACCAATCCCAGGTGGGCCATCTATCAAAATTAAATTACTATTTTTAAAATCATCTATATTTTGGGCAAAGTTCTTAGCGTCTGAGACTAATTTACCTGATGTCGTGCTTCCTAATCTAGTTTTACCATATATTAAAGGTAAATCATTTTTAGCTTTATAATAGATTATTTCTCCGCTTTTTACAATATTTACTTCAAATGCATGCTCAGGGCATAATACTTTGCAAGCACCACACCCTTCACAAGCTAAATAATTTATTTCAGGGATATCATTTTCATCGTCCCATCTTAAGGCATTAAATTCGCAAAAATGATCCTCAACGCATTGCTTGCAATAAACGCATTTATCCTCAATAAAAATAGTTTTTAGAGTTGTATATATATCTTGGATTTCAATCTTATCTTCAGATTTTGCTGGAAGAATTAACGCTAAATTAGGGGCATCCACATCACAATCTAAAATAATAGGTCGTATTTGTAGATCTTTTTTAGCCAGGCTCGCTAATGATGCTGTTAAAGAAGTTTTACCGACCCCTCCTTTTCCTGAGATAATTCCTACTGCTTTTCTTTCCATTTTTCAAATCTCCTTTTGATTTTTTATCCAATTAATTAAATTTTTGTAAATTGACATAAAAGATTTATAGCCTTCTCCTTGTTTATTGAAGTTATTATTCTCGTCCATTAATGGTTTTGCTTGACAATATGAATTAACAATTTCATCGTCTAAAGGAATATCCCCTAAAATTGGAATATTTAATTCTTCTAATTCCTTTAAAAATTCTTCGCGATATCCTAACAATGACGATCGATTAATAATTGCTTTATATTTCTTCCCGAGTAAATCTATTAATTCTATAATTCTCAGCAAATCTAATTTACCGAATTTTGTTGGTTCTATAATTGGAATTACATAATTTGCTCTACTGATTAATAATTCAACGTCACAATGAGCGCCAGGTGCAGTATCTAATACTACAATATCAAATTTATTGGGTTCATTTTCAATTATATCATCTAATTTTTCTAGAAGTGCTTCTACAACAGCAGCAGAGCGAGCTTCAGAAGGTTTTAACTCTCCAATTAATAACGAAATATTATTTTTTTTAGTAGAATAGGTCCAACCAATTTCTTTTGAATCTGCTTCAATAGCTTTTTCAGAACATATTTTGTAACACAATTGACATCCAGAACAAACCGTCAAAATTGGAATTGGATACGCTCCATCTACGTGTAATAAGGCGTGAGTAGCACAATTTTGAGCACAAATCCCGCATTTTGAGCATTTTTCTTCTATTATTTTAGGTTTGAAAAAAGGAACTTCTTCTTTATTCTCAAGCTCTCCACCTAATAAAAGATAAGTGTTTGGATTTTCTACGTCACCATCAATCAGTAACACTTTCTTACCATCGCCTTTTAACATTGTGGCTATATTTACAGCCACTAGCGTTTTACCAGTTCCTCCTTTTCCTCCAGTGACGCAAATGATATTTGGTTTTGGCGACATAATCTTATCAAAGATAATTGCTTATTTTAATAGATTCCTTATTAACGGTATCAATTAAAATTGACGCCTACCTCCGCCCATACCGCCACCGCGTCCCATTCCTCGTCCTCCTCCTATACCCGGTTCCATACCATAATGTGCTCCTACATTTGCCTTGTCTAACTTTTGTAATTTTCCTTGAATATACAAATCAATAACATCTTTGACCGTATATTGTTGATTTGGATTATTTATCTGATACATGTTTAAATTTAGCGCACCTAATGATTGAGCTGCATTTGGTCCAAGAAATCCTACTATTATGTCTGTAGCCCCATTGTTTGCAATTGTTTGAGCTGCTTGAATTCCAGCGCCTCCCATTGCATTTACTGCCGAATTAGGAACTGTTTTTACAGCACTAACTTCATTATTTTCAATAGTAACGAATGTAAATGAATCGCATCTCCCAAACTGAGAATTCATCATCTGTTTCAAACCACCTTCCCCAACGGAAGGAACAGCAACAATAACCATAACACCTAAGCTACTTCACACATGGATTCCACTTGACATTTCTGGGGATTCACCTG
>JBHLLE010000608.1:0-3224 GCA_048885945.1 Candidatus Hermodarchaeota archaeon
ATCTCTCTATTAATACATCTTCTAAAGAAGAAGTTCAATTAAATAAAATAATTGAAGATATTTTTGAAACCATTAAAGCGGTTTTTATGACGATTGGAATCCCAAAACGTAGATTGAACCTTGATCTAAACGAAACAGAACAATTTAGTAAAAAAAATAAAACTAAATATAGTACATTATACGATCTTATTGAAGATCAAGTAAAATTTAAGATTGATAAAATTCTTCTTGAAATTCTCATAGAATATTTATTTAACATAGACGAGACAAAAGTTCAGAATTTATACCTTTTTGATTTAATTTCAAAACAATTTCTTGATCATATAGACAAATTCAAAAAAGATTATATTAGCTCAACCCAAGTAAGAAATATATTAAAAGACAAAATATCAAATATTGACAATTTCATTAATCCTTCAGATTTTTCTGTTGATTTAAAATTTAACGAAATTCAAGTACCAAAATTTAGTGAAGTACCCACTAAGATATTAAAAAATTCGAGTATAACTAATGAGGAAATTACTGAGACTAAAGAAAAACCAAACCTTGAAATTCAAGAAAAACCAATAAGTTTTTTAGATTACTTTGGAGGAAATTATCCTTTAGCTCCTAAATTGATTAATAAATTCAATATAAATAAAGAAAATCTTATAAATTATAAAGAAATTGATCCTCAATTTTTCGATTTGCGAAATCTCTATTATTATTTAAGTATAATAAAAATGTTAAATATAGAATTACCCTTTAGTAAATCCCAAATTATTGAGATTATTAAAAATTTTATTAACAATAATTTATTTTGTGCTAATAGCAATGCGAAATTCGATCCTATAAATAATTTTTACGGTCTTGGTATTCTTTCATATATAAATCTTAAAACATTAGAAAAGGATGAACTAATTAACATATATGAAATTGGAATGCATCTCGAATCCGAATTAATAGATTTTATGCCTGAAAAGTTACATATTAATTTCTATACATTCCTTTGTTTAAAACTTTTAAAACAAATGGGTAGTCTGATAGCAAACAAGAGTTATTTAGCAAATCCTATTTTAAATTATGATATTAAATCTAAATTAGAGAATTACAATCCTATTTCAGATATTTTTGAGCATTTAGCAAGTCTAAAATTATTAGACAACACAATCAATTTTAATCATTTTAAATCTTATAAAGAAGAATTAAAAAAGTTCTTATCCGATGACCAGCTTCATAAATACACTATTACTGAATCAGCGCAATTATTATTAGTTTTTGATTTATTAAATTTAAAAGATTTGGAATTTTCTATATGTCAAAAATTATTTAATAATATGACAACTCTTACCAAATTTTTTAATTCAGAAGATCTTAAAAACACATTCAATTGGAAAATAAATAAAAATGCATTTACGGTGGAACTAAGAATGTTATTTTGGGCTTTGTTAGCTTCTTCGTCAATGACCTCTGGAGATTCAAATTTATAATCCAAATTGACTAATACAATTAAGATTTATTAGTCTTTTTTTTTAAATTGAAAACAACTTGCAAAAATCTTTTGACCGTTGGCTCTATTGAACCCTTCTTAACCATTCCATTCCATTTTTCAACCAATATATTATTATAATTTAAATCCTCAATAGTTTCCTTCCCAACCTTAACCCAATCATTGGTTTTTATAATTGGAGCTTTGGAGCTAATTCCTGGACAATATTGCTTCCCTTTTTCAGTATAGTACATTTCGATTTTTGCTCTTGTTTTATCGTTCTTATCAAAAAAAATTCTAAAGGAAAATGGAAAAGTTCTACAAAAGTTCGGTCTTAATCTATAAATACTACAAGCTTTCTTTTTATTGTCATAAAAATAGCAAACACTATTATTATTCTTTAAAAGCCCAACAAAGGCTAACCCCTTTTCCGTTTCGATAGGAGGCACCATTAATTTCTTTAATTCGTTCTTTGAGGGAACATTTTCAAAATAATAAAATCCTAATATTTGGAGGGTCTCATCAATATTTAAATTTAAACCGTTTTTAATTCTCAAAATATCAGAAAAAGTAACGTTAACTAACGTACTCTTATCTGTACAGCAATTTCCACATCTAGTACAAGCAAACCTCAGTTCTGAACTATTTTTTTTGTTATCAGACATTTTTAAAAAATATAACAAATGAATTAATTTAAAACTATGTTGTAAAAAAATTTTTCTAATTTAGGCTTTATTTTCTGTTCTTAAATTCTTTTTTTTTATATGAATTACAAAAAATACCGTAGCAGATTCCATTATAATAAATGAAATCAAAGCATAAATTTCATGTTCGATGTCTATTATACTAAAAGTTAGATATATGATAAAAATCCCAGCAGTTAAAATCATTCCTATAATAGGGATAAAAGCATTGCTTTCAGTTGTTTTTCTAACTTTAAAATTTGTATAATTTATAATGAAGAAAATTTGAGCAAATATTAAAGAAGCTAGTCCTGCAATAGCAAGAGCTCCTCCTGTGAAAATAGTTATAATTAAACTGAGAACACTTGTTACAATTACCGATATATATGGTACTTTATTTTTACTCATTTTAGAAAGACTTTTGGGAAGCACTTTATCTTTAGACATCATATATGAAAGACGGGATGACCCTAAAATTGTAGCATTTAATGCACTCGAAGTAGATAAAAGAGCTCCAATAATTATGATAAGCATGCCATAGGTTCCCATAAAATTTAATGCCGCATAAGCTATAGCTACTTCAGAATCATGTACATTCTCACCAATTAGACCAGAGGTCCCAAGTACTGCAATTGCTGTAAAACCCACTAAACAATAAAGAAGCATTGATATTCCAACAGCCCATTTCATCATATTTACTCCCTCCTCAACATCTTCCATTTCATGAGCTCCATACGCTATTAATTGGAAACCCTCGTAAGATATAAGTATACAAGCACTACCAAGAATAATCCCCATAATATTAATATTATAAAACGATTCATTATTAAGACCGACATTATTAATCATTTGATTTGGCTTCCTTAATGTGAATACGATTCCTAGAAATATAAAAAGAAGGAGTATAATAAATTTTATCACAACTAAAACATTTATAAACGTTGCTGACTCTTTAACTCCTTTTAAATTGACGAGTGTGAGTAATGTAAATAAAAAAATCACAATAATTACGATCATATAAAAATTCCACGAAATACCAAATATAAGTATCAAATAAACAGCAAAAGTATAAG
>JBHLLE010000609.1:0-3222 GCA_048885945.1 Candidatus Hermodarchaeota archaeon
CATATTTTTTTATTACTTCTTGCAGATTCCCCTTTTTTTTAATCGTATTAAGATAATTTAAAATTTTTTACCAGAAATAGGTTTAATCACTTTTTAAATGTGACGAATGATTCAAACCAGCTAATTGCCCAATTATATTAAACTGAATTTGTTTTTTATTTGTCAGAAAAAGACTCTAATTTCACTTGTATTTTCTTATCTTCTTCAGTTTTATCCTCAGGATTATACGCGATAATTTTGTTAGCTCTCACCTTCTTTTTAATAATCTCTAAATAGTCTGAATTTTTTTCTATTGAGATACAATTTCTTCCTAATTCTCGGCACGCTAATAAGGTACCTCCACTTCCCGAGAAGATATCTCCAATCCAATCTCCGGGATTTGTAGAAATTTTAATCATGTGCTTCATTAATATAATTGGAAGCTGACAGGGATGCCCTTTTATATGATCTGGATCGTTACCCCGATTATATTTTGGCCAATACCATACGTCTTTTTCGTAAGGGAGTCCTTTTCTTTTTGTCTTAGGATTTATAGTATAAGGATTAAATGTATAATTTTTTTCGTCTTTAACTAGAAAAGGGATGTGATAATGACTGGTCACATACTTTCTTTTTGTGTATACTCCCCACTCGTAAAACCATATATTGTGATTCTTGAGAATAAACTCAGTGCGTCTTATTCCGTTTAATATTGCATCAATATTCGTCCAACCGCTAATAACATACATACTTCCATTTTTTTTTAACGCATTATAACATTTCGATATCCATTTATATGAAAATTCTTCATATTCTTTAAAGGTGAATTTATCTTCGTATAAAATGAAACCATCAGCTCCATATTCGTGGGAGCTCTTATCAAATTCTAAGCCAAAAGGAGGATCAGCAATAATTAAATCAAAAAAGTTAATATAATCATCTAATTTTTCTAAGATATCTCCAATAATTATTTCAAATTTAGAAACTATCTCTTTATCAGCCATTTTTTAATATATTCTTTTTTGATTGTTTTACTTAATATTTGTTATATGTAATCCATTATTTTTTCATATTTTTTGACCTATAATAAAAGAAAAAGTTCCAAGAAAAACATGTCTAAATTCAGATCCTTTAATAATTTCATGTTGTTATAGATATACGCATATATTTTTTCTTCACTAAAGAACTTGAAGCACGCTTCTTTCCCTTTTGTTTCTTTTAAAATGTTTACAACGTCTATTAAAATATATTGGATAAATTTAATCGCTAAATCCTTATCACAATTAATTGGATTTATATCAATTATATTAAACCATTCATCTTTTGAAAAGGATAAATTACATAATTCAGGTTGATCTTGGAATTTTTTTTGCTCTGTGAGAATTGTATATGCTTGTTCTACTCGGTTAATAATATTTTTTCGCCATCTGCTATACATTCTATGAGTTATAATGTTTCTAAGCATAATTAAAATTTGTTCGAATACGCGTACAATATCGTAAAAATCTGCTAATTTCGTAAGATCGTCAACCTCTTTCCATTGTTGGTAATAATCGTCAATAACTTGAAGAAAAGGTAAAAAAATCTTAATATTTCCATCCCAACTATTTCTTCTCTTCATGTAAATCTGTTTAAATTCGTCTATAAACGCTTTCTTAATTGCGTGTAATCTGCCCATTAACATTTCAGTTTTTATATCTTTAGTATCTGCTGCGACAAAAAGTAATTTATACTCCGGTTCTAATATATAACTCCATCGAAGACCTCCCATTTCTATAGACTCTAACGATTGCTTAAATTCTACCATAGAGAATTGATTAAATGCAGTGAGAAAACCAGAAACTATATCATCGTCCGTTGCATCAGTATGTGCTTTTAAATAAGATTTAAATAGCAGTTTAGTCCCTGATTCTGATTCAATTATCCAAATAATCATTTTTGTATTATGTTCATTAAGAGTTATTTTTTCCTTTATCAAGAATTGAAATGTAATGCTATTAATAATTTCTATATTTACGTTATATAAAGAAATTAAAACATATTAGTATGCATTTTAGCAAACAGAAGATGTTTTGGTCGACGAATTTGACAAGGTTTATATTTTTGGAGGGGGTATAAAAACTCTTCTAAGTTCTGTTCTATACAACTGTATCGCGTTCTCGGGACACAAATGAGCACAAACACCACACCCTATGCATCTATTATCATTTACAACAGCTATGGTATCTACTAAGTCAATAGCTTCTGCGTTACAACTATCTATGCATGTACCACAACCGACACAATTCTCTTCGTTCACTTTAGCGAGATAAGAAGTTAAATCCATTAGAGCAAATCCTCCTGCGTAATGAGTTTCAAATGTTCCACAGCAACATTTACAACAATTACATATTCCATCAATTTCCTTCCCGGGATCTAAATTAGCGTGAAAGGCTTTATGAACAAGTCCTTCGTCTTCAGCTTTCTTCATTATTTCAAGCGCTTTTTCTTTTGAAATACGCTCTGCAAAATCTTGTGAAATAAGAAATTCTGCGGTTCTACCTAAAGAAATACAGTTCCTCCTTTCTTCAGTGACTTTACACGGTTCACCGAGGAGATCTTTACGATGCCTACAATAACACGTAGCTAAGCCGATTATTTCGTGATTCTCAATTATTTTAGATAATTCTTCAAATGGTAAAACTACTTCTTGCTTTGTCTCTATTTCTTCTTCAATTGGAATAACTCTATCGAGTGCTGGTGTTTTTTCGAACTCAGAGAGCATTTGGTCGTAATTAGTCTGGGTTCCTTGGACTATTTCATCGAATAGATCTTGATATAATTGTGCTAATTTTTTGTCTTTTTCTCCCGTCTGCCCTTTCATAAAAGTAGTCTCAAGTAAGCCTGGAAGGAAAGGCAACAAACGATATACCATAACACCTGTTGTCCTACTGGGGATACCTGAAACGATGCCTAAGCGCATAAGCTCATTTAACATTTCAGTTAGAACTTTATCGTTTATATCTATTTTATCTTTAAGTTGGTCTATGTTATATGAGGGCTTTTTAAAAATTAAAGTTAATCTTGCTTGTTCTTCGGTTAATAATGTCTTTACAATTTCAATCACCGAATCACTTACTCGAATTGGAAGCCTTCCCGCCTTTATAAAATTTCTCGCTACTCTATACCAAAACTTTTCAGACATTTTAATTCATATAAAATCTATTTTCTTTTATAATTTGTTTTTTAATTCCTTTTCTTGAA
>JBHLLE010000610.1:0-3221 GCA_048885945.1 Candidatus Hermodarchaeota archaeon
AGCAAGCTCAGAACTACACTAAAGAGATGGATTACGATAATGCTATTGAATATTACAGAAAAGCGGGGTTAATTTTAAATGAAATCCATTTTCCTACAGATTCAATTAATTTAACAATTTCAAAATTGTCAAAATTAAAAGATCAAAAATTACTTGAAAAAGAATTGGAACTCCAAAGAGAACTAGAAAAAATCGAAGAGGAAAAAGAAATAGCAGTGTTTATTGAAGAAAGAAAAAGGCAAGAAGAAGAACAAAGAAGAGCTCAAAACCTAGCGATGGAGGAACGAGAAAAAATCATTAAAGAACAAAGAAGTCAACGAGAAGCTGCTTTTAGCTTATTAGAAGAAGCTGCAAAGTACTTAAAATCAAGAATTCCTGACTATGATAAAGCGATTTCGTTATATTTCCAAGCTAGAAATATCTTAGCTGAAAAAATCGGATGGGAACCAGAAATCAATAATTTAAATAACTTAATTAGGGATTTACAACAAGAGAAAGCAGATTACCTAGAAAAACAGAGATTAGAAGCACAGATACAACTTAAAAGACAACAAGAATATTCAACATTTCAAGAGGAAATGAGAAGAAAACAGCTTGATTACGAAATACAAATGGAGGACCAAAGAGCAAAATTAGAACTTTTTGAAGAACGTAAAAAATATGACGAAGAAGCAAGAGATCGTGGATTAAAATTTATCGATGAAGGAAAAAAATATGCTAAATTCAACGAATTTGATAAAGCTTACGATTTTTTCAATAAAGCAATATCTCAGTTTCAAGAGATAGGATGGACTGATCAAATCCATTATATTCAAACGGAAATTAAAAATACAAAGATACTAGAAGAGAAAACTAAAAAAGAAGAAAAAGAAGTTCAAAAACTTCAAGAAGAGGTACAAACGAAATTAAAAGGTAAAATTCAAAAACAGAAGGCAGATGATCTATATAAACAAGAAACTGTAAGCGAGGTGACATCTCTTGCTGATGAAGTTAGTAGAATGATTAAAGATAGAGAGGATGCATTAAAATTGGCAGAAATAAAAAGAAAGGATCAAATTTTAGTTGATGCTAAAGAATTTAGTAAAAGTATGGGGAAAATGCTAAGTATTAAACAAGAATTATTAGCTGAATTAAAAAAAGCAGAAGACGAGGAGAAGCGTAAGAAAGAAGACTTGAAAAAAGCTAAAGAGAGAGAAGAAGTTGACGAAATTAAAAGAATGCTTAAAGGTATGAAAAAAAAATAAAAATCTGAGCTATATTTTGATATATTTAAATACTATAATTTAAACCATTATTTAACTCATTTTTTGAAAATCTAACTAAAAATTTTAAATTCTGATTAAGATATTATAATCAAAAAAAGGCAAGAAATTGAAAAATGACAGAAAAAATTATTAAAGCACGAATGTTTGCTAGACAGCAATTAATAGAAGGATGGGACCAGAATGTCATTGATAAAGGGTGTATAATGATTATAGGGGTTGGTGCTTTAGGATGTGAAATTGCAAAAGATTTTGCTTTAATGGGTATAGGAAAAATCATCCTTGTTGATTTAGATACTATTGAAACTTCTAATTTATCCCGTCAAATGTTATTCAGGGCAGGTGATGAGGGAAGACCAAAAGCTGAAGTGGCAGCTGAACGGCTTAAAGAAATAAATCCATATTTAAAAGTAGATTTTTACTTTGAAAAATTACAAAAATTACCCATGTCTGTATACGAAGAAGCGGATGTAATTATAGCCGCTTTAGATAATTTTAACGCAAGACTTGATCTAAATAAAATATGTCTTCGACTAAAAAAACCAATGATTGAGGGTGGAACCGTTGGATTTGAAGGTCATGTGCAAGTTATTATTCCAAAAGATTCTGGTATACCTTATAAGGATAGAGAAACTGAAATCAACAAGTTAATGGAGCAAAAATTGTGGGATCTTGATAAAGATAAATATCCGAAGTATTTTGAAGCTATAGAAAAAATAGAAAAATTAGAAAATTTAATTCAAGAAATAAACGAATTAATGATTAAACCAATTAAAGCAGAAATAAGAAGAGAAATTGAAAAATCTTTTGACGAAAAATATGCTCCTGACTTGTTAAACCAAACCCCTTGTTATAGGTGTTTAGTACCAATACCTCCTGCTGACGATAAATTAGTTGCGGCGTGTACGCTAAAAGGAATCCCCAGAAATAGAAATCATTGCGTTATAAAAGCTGAAGTTGATTTCGAAAAAAAATACGATAAGAAACCAGATTTAAACGATGATGATGACGTTTTAAAACTAATGGAAATTGCGCAAGACGAATTGGAAAAATTAAGAACAAGAGTTTTTAACGAAAATGTGCCCCCTGAAAAAAGAAGCGACTTAACACCCGAAGAAATTCTTGAATGGAAAGAGAATATTAAAGAAACCTTTGGCGCCGACTACAAATTCGAAGAAATGGAAAATATTTTAGGAAATAAAATTGCCGCCATCCAATCTGTCAGTTCGATAATTGCTAGTATCCAATCGCAAGAAGCGTTAAAATTACTATTTTGGTCAAAAGGGAGAAATATCGGCCCTCCTATGGATCCTCCTTACGTAAATTATAATGGAGTCTATGGACAATTTGATCATTTAGACATTGTTAAGCGAGACGATTGTTTAGCATGTGGGAAAATTATCGGAGAAGAAAACGTACAAATTGTCGTTCCCTTTGATGCAAACATTGAATATGTATTTAAAGCCATGGAAATTAGCGGATACCCTTTGAAACCAGATTTATGGATGATTATAAATCCAACGAATAAAGAAATTTACTGGGATCCTAACGCAACCAATCCAATCTTTAAAGATCCAAAAGTTAACTTGCGATCTGAGTTAAAACTCAATAGTAACGATATAATAAGCTTAACTCCTATAGGCAAAGCAAGAGAAGAATCCGAAATCAAAAAATTTAACGTAGTTATAACTTATATGTAATATAAGCCTAATAGATTATATTTCCCATCTTTTTTCATTTACAAGATCAATTAAATCCCCAATGATATAAGTATCAACCCCCGCATTTTGCCCTGCTTGGAGATCTTTTTGCATATCTCCAAAATAAATCATCTCTTCTTTTTTACAATTATAATGTTGTTGAATTAATAACAATCCTTCTGGATTAGGTTTCCATTTTCTAACATCTTCCCGCCCTACGATGAAATCAAACTTATCATGAATATTGATTGATTTTAAC
>JBHLLE010000611.1:0-3219 GCA_048885945.1 Candidatus Hermodarchaeota archaeon
AAATAAATTAAAGAAAGAGTTAAAATATCTACAAACGCGTAATTTTTAAAAATATGATTGTAAACTTGACCAGTAACAAAAATTAATAAAAGCATAATTGCAAAATTCCAGTTGTGAATATAGAATAGAAGCGTAAATCCGATTATGCCTGCTAGAACTAGCATAATTAAAATAGCAAACGCAATAGAGATTTCTCCTGAAGCAAGAGGTCTACTCTTTAATTTCTCAGGGTGTCTCTTATCTTTTTCTATATCCCTTATATCATTTATAATGTAATTAATGGATGATGCGCAACATAATAAAATAAAACCTAAAATAAGTTTTGGATACAACGAAAAGTCTAAAAGACTTTCACTGAAAAATAATCCAACAAAAATCAATCCGTTTTTATAAAACTGGCGGACTCTAAGTAGATTTAAGATATTCCTTATTTTTTTTAGCATTATAACTAGTGTAAAATGCGCATTTAAATTAAACTTTATTTTGTATTCATATTAATTTATGAGTTTATTAAAAAGTTTAAGAGTTTTTTTTAATAAATCCGCTGTATAAGCTTTTTCTTTAATATTTTTAAAATTATATTTGAGTAGTGAAAAAATACTTATTTACTCTGGAAAGCAAATTCAATTTAATATTTTAAATTGACTATTGAATGTTTTAAATTCATACTTATTCTAAATTTGTTTTTATAAAAAAATAATGATGATACTCATATTTTGCTAAAAATTTTTAAAAGAACAAATTTCTCAAAATAATTTTTTGAATTAATAATATTTATCTTCGTATTTTTTTGCCATTACTTTTAATAAAGGTATAAATATATCTTCTATATTCTGCCTTTTAATATCTTCAAGTTCCATATAATGAACATTGTATCTTTTTGTAAGATCTTCAATTACATTAAGATCACCAATTCTCGTTTCATTTTCTTCATTAGTAATTCCGATGATATATACTGAATTATCGAAGATTAATTTTCCTATAAGTATTTCAATCTTTTCTTCTAAAGTTTTAAAAGACTCAAGAGAAGTCAAATCAATGACTATTAAAGCTCCATGACCAAATGTCTTTCTTATAGAATTATACATATTTATACGAGTATTCTTAATATACTCTATTATAACTTTAACCTGAAAATAATAATTACTAGTATTGAAAATAAAATCACATACATAGATGCTAAGTCCCACTGTAAAATAAGTCATATCATATTTCTTTTGCTTTAAATAAAAATCTAAGAAAGATTTAAGAAATTCTTTTTCAGCACCAAGAATTACTATTTTCCATTTGTAAGAACTGAGTCCGATAACATCTATTCCTTTTTTTTTCAATTTTTGTAAAAAAGGATAATTCTTCACAGAATTCCATATTTTATCGATTCCTAAATTTAAGAATTTTAGATATTCGAGTTTCATCAAGCTATTAGGCAATTCTTCTAATGGGTTATCGTTCAGAATTAAGGTTTCAAGTAACCTGATATTTGAAATCTCATTAGAGATGACAGAAATTTGATTTTTACTAATATTTAGGGTTTTTAAACCAACAATTTTTGTAAGTATGTGTGGAAACTTATTAAGACCACAAGAACTCAAAGAGAGCGATTTAAGATTTGAACAACTTTCTAACGCACTAAAATCCATAATACCTTCTATAGAATCTAAATTAAGATGTTGAATATTATTACAATTTCTAAAAATTTCGCAAGTATTAGGAATATTAATCCATTTTCCAAAAACATATTCACATCCATGAATAAATGTCAATTCACATATATCGAAAATAGTTAAATATTGATTCCAATCGGTTTCCCATATTTTTTTAAGAGAATATTCCCACCATGCAATGTGTGGTGCAGGAATAGTGGTATTTTTCCCGATTCGTCCCCCCTTACTAGGTAAAATCCTAATATGACTAGGATTTTCGGGTTTCTTACGCCATTCTTCTATTTTTCTAATAATCTCCTCTATAAATTCTTTTTTATCATCTTTGTTTAGGTCATCCCATAAAGGTCCTCCCTCTTTTTCAAGTAATTTCCATAAATCATTTCTATTTGTTTTTACCCAGAGTAATCCATTATACAGTTGGTTTACGGATACTCCTGTTTCTCCACTTACAGCATAACCCCAAATTATGAGAGTTAGAAGCAAAATCGAATCAAAATCAATTTTAGGAGAAAATTGATTTTTAATGATTTCTTGAAGGTTTACTAAAACTGATATGAACACCCAAGGATTTGGAGCTTTTAATGCCTCATCTAATAATGTCTCATTGATATATTTTTTTAAAGCTGTCTTAGAGAGACCATTGAACCACAATTTAAAGTTATCAATCCAATCTGGTCTCCAAAATTCAAGATACTGAGTAGATGTGATAAATTCCATTTCACTAGGCCAAGATAACTTATTATATGTTTCTGAACCGCTTGTTATTATAACAATAATTTTGGTTTTTTCTTCTTTCGCTAACTTAAAAAATTTTCTCCAAGCTCTTCTCATATCAATGCTATCTAAAAAAAGATGGAAATCGTCAATAATTATAATCATATTTTTTTTGAAAATCTTTTCAAACATTCCTTCTAGTTTGATAATATCTAAATCATTCGGTTCTGGGATATAATAAATCTGATTTAAAGTAAAAGAAAAAGCTAATGATATCCAAAGAATAAGACGACTCTTTCCCCATCCTGTAGGAGCTTCAATGCAAAGAATATCATGTTCTGTTAGGGTGTCTATTATTTTTTTAAATAATTTATATGGTGGAGGGACGCTAATTAAGGCGTGATCAATATATCGCGATTCATAAAGACCTTTACTTCCCGTCCTAATGCTTCTAAAGGCTTTTTCTAACCATTTTTCTTGTAAAATTTTTTCGAGATTTAATAAAAAATCACTCCATGGGTCACTATTCAACAAAAATTCTTCTAAATTTTCCATATTATTAATATTTAGTAAATTTAGAGCATTTGATTTCCAATGTTCACTCCAGCTTAACTTAAACGATTTTAAAATTGATATATCTTTATCAATTATTTTTTCTTTTGTTGGAAATTTATCTAAAATCATTTGTTTAGTGCCATTGGATATCATTTTCTGCTTAATGATAATTTCCTTTATTTGATTCATAGTTATAGCATAACACTTTATTTTTTCTTTATTTTTGGTTATTTTTTCGATAGATTGATAAATTGATAACCCAATGACTTTATTCGATCAACCTTTT
>JBHLLE010000612.1:0-3218 GCA_048885945.1 Candidatus Hermodarchaeota archaeon
CTTTAGGAAAAAAAAAATGTATTTTTCTAAATAGAACAATAAACTATACACTTTTAAATTAAATTAGATACGAATTTATTCATGTATTTAAATGATTGCAGAAATAAAAGCTGGATTTGATATTGATTTATTCTTAAAAGCTTAATTATAAATATTACAAGTATTATTATAAATAAAACAATTAAGAAATGAAAAATTAAATAATTCAAAATAATATCATAATTATATTAAATTGAACCAAAGGTGTGCTTTATGTTACATAACGTTTATTTAATACACCAACATACTGGAATTTGCCTAATTCATAGGAAATATGGAAGTATTGAATTTAATCAAGATTTGGTGTCAGGTTTTCTTACAGCCTTAAAAGATTTCTCAGTTGAATTCTCGAAGGGTTCAGGCGAATTAAAAGTAATAGATATGCAAGTTTTTTATTTATTACTGGTTTTTAAAGAAGGGGTTTTAATTACTGCTGCAGCAGATAAAAATGATGATGCTAAAATTACCCATAAAGCACTTAGCGATATCATAGATAAATTTGTAGCCCAGTTCGGAGAAGTTATCAAAAATTGGTCTGGAGATGTTAGAGTTTTTAAGGACTTTAATGGTATAATAGATGAAATATTGAAAAATGGTAAAGTTGCCGAACTTAAATTACGCATTCCCATTCTTAAGATTTATAAGAAAGATTTTGAAAAATCTCAATCAAAACTGGCTAAAAAAGGATTAGTAGTGTCTGAGGACGACTTAAGAGAAATCTCGGATAAAAAGCCAGAATGGACCCAGAAAAGATTACCAAAACAAGTCTTAACACAAGGTTTCCTAGACAATAAACAATACGATATCGCTCACATAGCAGATGGTTTTCATACGGTCGCAGATATTGCTGAAGAGGTGGGCGTTCCAGTTAGCGAGGTCCAAGTAATTATTGATAATTTAGATTCTTTGGGATTGTTAAAATTTATTGAAATAGACTAAAACAGATGAAAGATTATTAGTTTATTTTTTAAAACTCTAATTTTTTTATGTCTAATTAATTAATAGTGATGATTATTCTATAATTATCTGATTTAAATAGTGGATTTTAGCACCTAATCCTAGTTTAATATAATAATGTTTTGTAAAATTCAGTGTTATTATTTTTACTCATAAAACTTTAATCAAAAAAAGAATAGAATTATTTATTGTTAGTAAAATTTAGAGATTGATTTTTAGAAATATGAATGTAGAAAAAATAGATGAAAATATATACGAAATTCCACCTAAAGCTTTAATGGTTAGAATTCAAGGAAAAATTGAAAAGTTTCAAATGAAAGTTCCAGTTCATATTTACGCAAACGATTACATTTTAGAAAAAATACAACATGACCGTACTTTAGAGCAAATAGCTAATGTTGCATGTTTACCAGGAATACAAAAACATGCCATAGCACTTTCAGATGCGCATCAGGGGTATGGATTTTGTATCGGAGGAGTAGCTGGTACAGATTTAGAAAGCGGAATGGTTTCTCCAGGAGGTGTAGGTTACGATATAAACTGTGGAGTTAATTTATTAAAAACATCGTTATTCAAAAACGACATCGAGGATAAATTACCCACCTTATTGAATTCCGTATTTAACAATATACCTTCAGGTTTAGGATCTAAAGGTAAATTAAATATAAATTTTTCAGATTTAGACAATGTTTTAGATAATGGGCTAAACTGGACATTAGATAATGGTTACGCAGTTAAAAACGATTTGGACCATTGTGAAGAGAAGGGATATTTGAAAGATGCGAATTCTGAACTAATCTCTCAAAAGGCTAAACAACGAGCCATTAATCAACTCGGTTCTTTAGGTAGTGGTAATCACTTTCTAGAAATACAGAGAGTTGATGAGATATATAACGAAGAAATAGCAAAAAAACTCGGTCTTTTTAAGAAAGATCAAATTACCGTGATGGTTCACACAGGAAGTAGAGCAATGGGTCATCAAGTTTGTTCAGACTCTTTAAGAAATATTGAAAAAGCTATGAGAAAATACAATATTAGAGTTCCTGACAGAGAATTAGCTTGTGTTCCCGCGGACACATCTGAAGCTCAGAATTACGTAAGCCAAATGGCGTGTGCTGCAAATTTTGGATTCTGTAATCGTCAATTAATAACCCACTGGATAAGAGAATCTTTTCAAAATGTTTTTAATACGAAAGATTATGAGGATTTAGATCTTAGTTTAATCTATGGAGTCTGTCACAATATTCTCAAAAAAGAAGAGCATTTAGTTGACGGTAAAAAGATGATGCTTAACGTACATAGAAAAGGAGCAACTCGAGCGTTTCCTCCGGGACATCCTGCTCTTCCCATGGATTATAAAGATACTGGTCAACCGGCATTAATACCCGGAACAATGGGTTCTGCGTCTTATGTGTGCGTTGGAAAACCTAAGGCTATGGATTTATCATTTGGCTCAACGGCTCATGGTTCTGGTAGAGTTATGTCTCGTTCAAAGGCTACGAAAAAATACTGGGGGAAGGACATAAAACAAAAATTAAGTCAGAAAGGGATTTTAATTAAAGCAGCTTCAATGAAAGTTATTGCTGAGGAAGCCCCAGGAGCTTATAAAGACATTGATCAAGTAGTTCAAGTTAGTCACGATTTAGATATTGTAGAAAAAGTCGTAAGGTTAGTACCAATTGGAGTAGTTAAAGGATAAATTATTTAAATATCGAAGACAATCCTAATCTCGACTCTTTTTTCACTTTCTTCTATGTTCATAAATGAATAAGTAATTGCTTTAACTTCAGTACCAATTTCGTGCGTACTCTTATTAAATTTTTCGCCTTTCATAGTTGCTTGTAGTACATACTCGTTATCAATTTCTTCTAGCGAGGTTATAACTACTTCACTAAAAAGTAATCCTTCAACATCAAAAATATATAAGTATTCAGATAAAAAATCGAATAAAAGAGCCTCTTTATCTTCAGCTCTTATTGTGATGGATTTTTCAACTCGTGGTAAAATTTTTTCTAAATTAGGTGATATTGTTGTCATTAAACTATAAACCGTTTGAATAAAAGCCTCCTCTAAATTTCTTCCCCAGGATCTAACTTGTACATCTGCTGTATGATCCTCAAATATAAATCCCGATTTTTTCATGATGAAAATTGATTGGTGAATCCATTAAAATTCAATTTGTGTTTTATTAAAGTACTTTATTAATTTAAAAATATATTTTT
>JBHLLE010000613.1:0-3213 GCA_048885945.1 Candidatus Hermodarchaeota archaeon
GGAGTTGTTTAGAAGTCGAAATTATAATGTCTCATTATTTTAAGTTTTAATCGACTTTCATAAAATCTAATTCGTAGATATAACACACTGGTACAGATAATAATAATTAATCATAAAAAGATGTTTCAGAAAATATATTTCATCAAAAAAAATTTTACTAAGTATAATAATTAATTTTAAAAAATTAATTTAAAAAACCAGATAAATTGAAAAAATTTTCAATTTTATTTGCTAATCAGTTCTTTTGCTTCTTCTTTCCATTTTTTTATTCTATCAACTGACACTCCGGAAATTAGCATTCCTAATTCTTCAGGATTTTCTTTTATAAATTCTTCGACAGTACTCACACCAATTTCAGCAAATTTCTTTTCTGTTGCACCACCGAGTCCAGATAACTCCGTTAATGGCGTTCCTTCTTTCTTTTCCTTAATCTTTTCTTTTGGTATCTTCTCAGTTGGAGTTTTTTCTTTAATGGTTTTTGGCGTTTTTGTTTTTACCTCCTTTTCTACTTTTGGAGTTGCTTCAACTTTTTCAGGGATTTTCACTTTTTCTTTTGGAATTTCAGGTTCTTTTGTCTTAATTGGTGCTTTAGTTGGCTCTTTTTTCGCGGGGGCTACTTTAGCTTTTGCTGGTTTTTTAGTTGGCACTTTCTTCTTTTCAGGTACTGGTTTTGCTTTTTTAACTGGTTTTGGTTTCTTTTTAACTTTTTTCTCCCTGACTCTGATTTTCTTTTCTTTTGGAACGAATTTTTCTCTTTTCTTACCTTTCTTTTCTTGAATTTTTAATTTTTTTAATTTTTCTATATTTTCGTCATAGGTGGATTTTCTAAAATAATCAATTTCTATATTTAGTTTTTTCACTGTTAAGATATGTAATCCTGCTTTTTTTATTTCACCTAAAGAGAAACCTTTTCCTTTTCTTAAATGTCTGTCCCGAGATGGAGATTTCACTATTGGAATAATTTTTTGAACTTCAGCTTTTTTCTCTGTTTTTTCCATTTTTCAAACCTTAATGCGAGATAATAATAAAGTAAGTAGTATAGAACTTGAAAATTTTTATTTTTTTCTATTTAAACGATAAAAATCAGAAATAATCGAATATTGGAACTCATTAAGAAATTGAAATTACTCCTTTAGAGTTTAATTATGTCAAGTTCCTCTAACTTTTTTAGAGCATCGTGTATATTATTGCGCGCAGTTTCTAAATCTCTTGAAATTTTTAGAGGAGAGTTCTTACCATTACATTTTAACGCCACTCTAAGCTCAAATTCATTAATCATTCCCATAGAAAATATTTTTTCTAAAACGCTTTTCATTATCTGTGCTTTTGGAAAGACTTCTGCAATTTTTCCTCCCATGCTTAAATTTTCAATATCCGCTTTAAAGGTTTCAAATCTTAATTTTTCCGTTGTTGCTCTATATATTTTAAGATCACTTTGGTGTTTCTTCCAAAATCTATTACCAATTTTATTCATAAACCGTTTGGTTTTATCTATATCATCATCAGCATCTAAGATAGAACAAAATAGTACTCTAGACAAAGGGTGATAATATATAATGATTGTTGATTCTTCCGATTCAAGAATTCGCGTCATTTCGTTAATTCTTCTTCCTTTTGCCATCGCTTCTTGAATGTTATCTATCATATTGTTTACTGCATTGAAAAATCCAGCAATCACATTATCTAGAAGATTTTCTTTTCTGAATTCTTTAAAAGTAAGCTCTAATAAAGAAACTCCATTATCCCCATCGATAAGAAATGTTTTGTATATCAAAATTTAAATCCTTTTTGTTTATATGTAAGTGCTTATTATTTCATTAAGAGTTCTTGAAAAATCTGGTAAATATTGTTCAATTTTTTCGATACTATGATACTCTTCCATAAATAATAATAAATATAGGTCATATTTGTCTAATTTCACTTTCCCAAATATAATATTCTTTGAATCTTCACTTATTCCTGAAGAAATAATGTAATTTTTTTTTAATAATTTGAACTCTTTAAAGGTTTTGTATAAAGATTGAAAATGGATTGCCGAAATCTCGAATACCTTACTTGAACTTTTGTTTTTTGAATAATTCGATAAAATAATACCTTTATCGTTTAAAAGCAATAGAGTTTCAGCATTAGTATTTTCCGCAAATTGTTTTAAAATTTGTCTAAATAATTCTCTATTTGGGCTCAATTGAGATAATCCGAAGGAATATGCAGAGATCATTGACCATTGATCAAAAATTGAAGTTTGGAATATTTTAATAAAGAATTTCCCAGAATGTTTTTTAATTTGATTAGTTATATCTTTATAATTCTTCTTTGTCTTTTTTGAATTTTTAAGATCTGGATCAAATTTATTGATACATACTATAATTGGAGGATATTCATCTAATTCGTCTAAAGAATTAATGATTTTAATAAATAATTCAATTGAATCATTTAATCTCCCTGTATCTTGTATATCAATGAAATAGAATAATAAATCAATATTGTATAGATAATATTTGCTTTGTTCAATATATTTTTCGCGATATGTTTTCTGACCCCCGAGATCCCAAACTGTTATATGAGAATTCTGCTCCTTGAAGATCTTCTCTTCTGATCGGGCTACACCTTTAGTTGGTAATGTTTTAATTATTTCTGAATATTTTTTTTTTATAGCAAGAAGGAAACTAGTTTTTCCCGCTTGATCTAATCCCGCGTAAACTATTTTTATTTTTCTTTTTGAATCAAAAGGTTCTTTCAATTCTTTACAAAATTCAAGTAATTCTTCTTTAAATCTATCAATTATTTTGTTGAGATCTTCTTCTTCTGCTTCTTGTATGTCTGTTGCTGTCTTATCCATTATGACCCTTAAATATTTCATATTTTCGTAAATAAAAGCTCTGTCGTCTTCTTTAACTAATATTGTAATAGTTGCCGCTTTAGCATTTCCTCTAGCATTAACATCAGCAATTAAAAAGAAATAAGTTAGAGCTTTTAAATTTAAATCTGGAAAGGGAAGGACTCCAAAATAATTAATACCTTCAATAGAATCCCCGTCTTGGTAAATCGCGTCTCCCATGAGTAAACTAAGTGTCTTGGTTGCAATTAAAAAACTCGCAGTCTCTTCCAGATCATTAGGCCAAAATATTTTTGGGGTAGGCCCATCCTCATCGAAAATTGATAAAACAATTGCGCGTATAATATTAACATTATTTTCCGTCATTTTATAGTTAA
>JBHLLE010000614.1:0-3197 GCA_048885945.1 Candidatus Hermodarchaeota archaeon
AGATATAAATTTTTAAATAACAATTTGCTAAGTCTCCTAAAACCAGAAGATTATAATTTTCTACGGGAACTTCAAAAATTCTTTTTGAGTTTCGAAAAAAAGAATAATATTACTCATAACGAAGAGTTTTATGAATGGATTCCAGAAATCGGTAAAGCAGGATATCTCACGAGAGTGAATCATTTCAACGAATTAGGTCTAGATCTTAGACCCTATGGAATGAAAGCTGAGCTTCTTAGAATATTTGCAACGGATTTTTTTGATCCTCAATTAACCATGGCAGCAGGTGCTTGTGTGTTGACGATAAACCCTTTAGTTCTTCATCATGAGGGTGTTGAGGTTCGTTTAAAGGCTCTTAAAGAATTAGTAACTGGAGAGAAAATTGGTTGTATATGCATTACAGAACCAGAAAGAGGATCTAACGCAGTGCATATGGTAACAACCTGTGACGAGCAAGCAGATGGAAGTTTCCTGCTTAATGGACAAAAAATATATCAAACAAACGGACCTAAAGCTGACTGGGCGGTAGTTTACGCGTGTGCTGAAAAGGATAATGGAAATACAATGGCTCAATTTTTAGTCGATACCTCGTGGGAAGGATGGAATGTAGAGCGAATAAATATTCCGTGGGTACCTAGAATACATCTAGGTAAAGAGACCTTCACTAATCTAAAAGTTCCTCAAGAATACGTAGTAGGAAAGCCTGGTCTAGGTAGAGAATATTTGTTTGAAGGTCTTAACCTGGAACGTTTAGGAGGATGTATTTTATACGTTTCGGAAGCTTGGAACGCGTTAACTCACGCAATCATTTATGCAAACATGAGAAAGCAATTTAATCAAGAAATTTTAAAATTTCAAGGCGTTGGCTTTCCTTTAGCGGGTTTATGGGCTAAAACTATGAATTTAACGCTTTCTCTTCTTTACATTTGTGGATTAATTGACCAGAAAATGGAAGAGAATAAGGGCACGCTCCCTAAAGCGTTTAATTTATCTCTTGGTGCGTATGTATCGCAATTAAAGTTTGAATGTGCTAAGCTGAGTGAAAGAGTGTGTTATGAATGTGCTAATCTTATGGGGGGTGCTGGGGTGTGTGATAACACGTTGATGCACGATTTATTAGGAATCTCGAGGATCCAAGAGATAGGAGCGGGTACGAGGCAAATTCAGCAATATATTATGTCGTATGCGTTACGCAGACTATTTAAAATGCTATAAATTAATAGTTATAAAGGGAATAACTATGACAACTACAATATATTATTTTACCGGAACTGGTAATTCGTTAAGCATAGCTAAAGGAATTGCTGCTGAGCTAGATGATTCTGAATTAATTTTCATGGCGAATCTTTGGAAGGAGGAACAAATTACAGCCACAAGCGAAAAAGTGGGATTCATCTTTCCTATGTATTATTTCGGTTTACCTCAGATTGTCTATGAATTTATTGAGAAAATAAATCTAGATAAAGCACAATATATATTTACTGGAGTAAATAGGGATGGAATTATGGATGGAGTAGCATTTGTTCTAGTGCAAAGACTTCTTTCTGAGAAAGGAAAAGAACTTAACGCGGGATGGTTTCTTCAAATGCCAAATAACGATGTTCCCGTAGATAATCTTAACTCCCAAGAAGAAATGGATCAAAAATTAAAACATATAAAACCCCAAATCAAAGAAATCGCTGAGTATATAAAAGAAAATAAAACTAAAGAGATACCACCTCCTAAAAAAAGGACGACCTCAACAGAAAGAACAAACCAAAAATTTCGTGAAGGAGTTTTTAAAATGGATGAATTCTTCTATGCAGATGAAAATTGTACATCTTGCGGTACTTGTGAACAAGTCTGCCCTGTAAATAATATAATTCTTGAAGATGGGAAACCTCAGTGGCAGCATAATTGTCAAATGTGTTGTGCGTGTATTAATTATTGTCCAGAAGAATCTATCCAATACAGCGATAAAACTCAAGATAGAGGAAGGTATCAAAATCCTGAAATTAGCGTTCAAGAGATAATAAATCAGAAAAAATGAAATCTTAACATTTTTTTTATTTTCAATACATAATTATTAATTTTCAAGCAGATTATATTATTATCAATAAAAATTTTGGTGAAAGCAATGGGATTTAAAAAAACACCAGAAGAGTTAAAAAAGCTTGAAAGAACCTCTTTTGATTTTTACGATGCTGAATTCTTAGCTGTCTATTGGGAAACTAAGCCAGAGATTATTGAGAACTTACTTCCTCCTCCGTTAAAACCAACTAAACATCCAATTGCCCAGGCTTTTGTAGCGAACTATCCAAAAACCAATTTTGGAGTTGTTTACAAGGAAGCAGCATTGTTTTTATACGCTGAATACGAAGGGATTATTGGGATGTACTGCCTTGCAATGCCCGTCGATAACGATATGGCCATGATAGGAGGGCGCGAATTGTTTGGATATCCTAAAAAAATGTCAAATATATATTTCCATCACGAAGACAAAACAACAGAAGGATGGGTGGAACGTCATAATAAAAGGTATTTTGAAGTTAAATTAGAAGGAAATAATAAGCTTAACGACAAGAAGGCAATGAGTATTTTAATGGATTTAGGATTAAATCCACAAAAACCCGAAACTATAACTTATAATTACAAATTTTTTAGGTCTCCCCAATATACATCGTTTGATTATAATCCGCGATTAATTAGAGAAACAATAACAATGCAGGCAAGCGAACTCCAAATGGGCACAGCTCAAATAACGCTAAACGATTCCGAATACGATCCTTGGAGTGAGGTTGAAATAGTGAAAATTTTAGGGGGAATTTACCTAAGGACAAATAGTCAAATGCAACCCGGTGAAGTGGTAGCAGAAATAAGTTACGAAGAGTTTGAACCGTTTTCATTCTATAAAATTGACCCCTTTTAAGGGGAATTAAAATTTTTTTTTTCTAACATTTCTAAACCTTTCTTTTGGTCTTAGAGTTAAATATTTCATGTTAGCAAAAATAATTATAAATAACGAGCTTTAAAGAACCTTCTAATTATTTATAAAAACTTGGAAATTTCTATAAAATTCCAAAATTTATGCCAATTTTCAATCTTTCCTGTAGAAGAAAGACCAGCCCTAAGGTTATCAGGCTGTGCGCTCGTCGCCGAGTTCAAGACATACTTCATTTGTAACGCTTTTTTCGTTACTTCGGAAGTCTTGAAGGATG
>JBHLLE010000615.1:0-3194 GCA_048885945.1 Candidatus Hermodarchaeota archaeon
TGCCAGAAAAGAACATGACATCCAGATATCTGAAAACAAGGATTTTATAGCAACTCTTAAATATATCGATAAAGATACTAGATTTCTGACCATTAAAAATGCTAACACGAATAACCTAAAGAACCTATCTTTAAAAATCCCTTTAGGTATGATGGTTGGAATAGCAGGAGTTTCTGGATCGGGGAAAAGCTCTTTGATATTAGATACATTAGTTCCCCTTCTTAAACCTCTATTAAAACGAGGAGGTAATAAGAATAAAAAAAAGAAAAATGAGAATGGAGAAAATGGAGAAAACGACGAAGATATTACAGAATATTCTGGAGCTGTGGAAAGTTGGGAAAATTTAGATGGAGTAGTAGTGGTAAATCAAAAACCAATATCTAGAGTGAAAACATCTACTCCTTGCTCTTATATAGGAATCTGGGATAAAATTCGTAAATTATTTGCAAAAACTGAGGAAGCAAAGGAAAGAAAGTATACTTCTGGGCATTTTTCATTTAATTCCGATAAAGGGAGATGTTCAGTATGTAAAGGCAGTGGAGAACTAGATTTGCAAATTTCTTTCCTTAGTAGTTTTTCCGTTCAATGTAAAGAATGTAAAGGATTAAGATATAAATCTGAGATTCTCGAAGTTAAATATAAGGGTAAATCAATCGCGGATGTACTTGACATGACAGTTAGTGAAGCATTAGAATTATTTGGATCTCAAACTAGTATATCTAATGTTCTTAAAATATTAGATGATATAGGGATGGGATATATAACTTTAGGACAACCTGCACCTACTTTAAGTGGGGGAGAAGCTCAAAGGGTAAAATTAGCAAAGGAATTAGGAAAACAACGAAAAGGAAATTCGTTATATGTCCTTGATGAGCCCACAGTCGGATTATCGTACTACGATACGATTAAGCTTATGGAGCTTTTGGAACGCATCGTTCAAGGAGGGAATAGCGTATTAATAATTGAACACGATCCTGAAATATTAGCTAACATGGATTACATTATAGAACTGGGGCCTGAAGGTGGACCTAAAGGAGGAGAGATCATTGCTGAAGGTACTCCAGATGAGATTAGGCAAGATCCAAATTCAAATACAGGTCCATATTTATAAATATCTTTATTTTTTAAGTTATTTCTAATAAAACTCTAGAATTTAATTCTGAGAAACAAATATAAATTACTAAAATTATAATTCTTTATGGAAGAATACTCAGATTTGTTATCAGAACTATCTCATCCAATAAGAATAAAAATTCTATCATTACTTGTTGAAAAAAAGTTATCCTTCAGTAAAATAATGGAAAATTTAGAAGATAATTCAAAATCTGAGGTTTCAAGACATTTAAGTAGATTAATGGAACATGGATTTATTCAAAAAGAATTACCAGTTGGTCGCAAATATGAAATTACACCCTTCGGATTAATTTCAATTAAAATTTTTAAACCAATAGATTTTATTTTTAGACATTCTAGCTTTTTTAAAAATCATGACATAACATTCCTTCCTAATTTTTTGATACGTGAATTGGATAGTCTAAAGAGTTGTCAATTTATGAAAGGATTGGGAAGTATTATGACAAAAATTCAAGATTTCTTAAGCATTTCAGTTGATGAAATGTGGATGATGACCGATGCTCGATTTCCTTTCAAATGGGACGCTAAAAAAATGAACTTTTTAATTCCTTCAGAAATGTTAAAACTCAAGGATATGGCATTAGAACATCATATAGAAACAAAATTTAAAGTAGGAATCCTGAGGAATGTTTCCACAGCATTAGTCATAAACTCTCTTAGACAAGGATTACTTTTTTTTCCTAAAATTGGAGAATACAAACCAGATTATAGCGAATGTATAATAATCAACGACGAAAAAGGAATTGAATTTTTAAAACAAATATGGAACTATTTTTGGGAAAATAGTGAATTGTTTAATAATGTTTAATATCAAACTTTTTCTAAAAGTGAAATTATTTCCTTTCTATTTTTATTTCTTTTTTACATATTTCATTATTATAAATCAAAATTATTCGGTTTTTTGCTATTAATTAGGGATTTAGTCAAATTTGTTTTTTATACCTTGATTTAATTATTATTAGTATGAAAAATCTTCATAATAATAGTATAAACATTGAACTAAAAGACCTTAAATCCTTAAAATATTTCAAATGGGATTTATTGAAAAATAAGTTGACATTCTCTATTTCTTTTAAAGAATTAAATCAAATGAAACTTATAGATGACTCAATTCTTCATATTCAATTTGATAATGGAGATTTTTTAATAGATCTGCCTGAATTAGATTTGGAAAAATTAAAAATTAAATTAAAAGGTGAGAAAAATGGAAATTAAAAATTTTACAATTTACTTGATATCATCAATCTTAATTATAATTGGATTGATTATAGCAATTATAACTGGTTTTTTCCTTTATGACTCGGTTATTGATAACGAAATTATAGTAGCACAAGCTCGAGCCAATGATATTATTACCCTTTTTATTGTGGTTCCCCTCTTTATTATATCTTTAATCTTCTCAAAAAAAGGATCATTCAAGGCACTTATTATATGGATGGGGTGTTTAATATACTGTTTTTATGCTTATATGTACTATATTTTTCAAGCACCTTATAATCCATTACTACTACTATTCATTGGAATTACTGCTTTATCTTTTTTTAGTTTAATGGGTTTATATAAAAAGTTAAATAAAGAAGAGATAGAACCATATATTAGTGATTCTATGCCCTATAATATATTAGGGATATTTCTAATATGTATGGGGTGCTTTTTGACAATCCTATGGCTTCGTGAAATAGTAACTGGTTTAATCACGAATATTGATCCGCCTCAAGTTGCTGATTATAATAAACATGCGATTTACGGAATTGATTTAACTTTTTTTGTTCCTACCTCAACATTACTAGGAGTAATGGTTATTAAGAAGAATCCCGTAAGTACATTCATTGCTGGAGCATTTCTAGTGAAAGTCTGTACTTATGGAGCAGCAGTTGCCCTATTAAATCTTTTTATGATAAATATTGGTTATACAACTAATGCTTATGTGCTTCCAATAATGACTGTATATGTTATTATTGCAATCATTTGTACAATTAAATATTTTCAAAATATTGAAACTTAATATTTGTTATAATCGTAATTTTAGTTTTTTTTTTAATCTTCTTTTTGAATAGTTA
>JBHLLE010000616.1:0-3186 GCA_048885945.1 Candidatus Hermodarchaeota archaeon
AACCTAACTTTTTTTTAAAATTTCCCTTTCTCTAATTCTTATTTAATCCATAATTATATCAAGTATTTTTTGGCTTCATGAAATAATTTACTTTTATTAATAATGAAACCTAATGATAATACACAATTTTCTAAATTAAAAAATCATAACTAGGAGATGTAATATGGTAGAAAATCATGGTGTAACAGACGAAAGCGGAATAATTCCAACCAAGGAAAAATTAGCGTATGCTTTTGCAAATATGCCGGGGACATTTTTTGGAGCTATGATGGGAGTAATTCAATCGTTTTATTACGCATGGATGGGTTTGCAATGGGGTTGGATTACCATTGCACAAATAGTTTATGCGATATGGAATGTAGTAAATGATCCTCTATTTGGCAACCGGATTAACAACACAAAATATATCAATAAAAAAGGGGAAGTTCAGAGATATATGCCGTACATGAAGTTTGGTGCTCCAATTTTAAGTTTAGCGTTTGCGTTAATCTTTTTTCCGCCCGATACGCTTCGGGGGCAATCAGATTTTTCTTTTCAGTTTTGGCTATTTGTTTGGTATATGGTATCTCAATTGGTATACGATACCATATATACGATTGTTCTTTGTGCTTGGGTTGCGTTGCTGCCCCAAATGAGCTTGAATCAAAGAGAACGTGAGAAAGCCCAACTTTTATGTTCGATTTTCTTATTTCCCGCAGTTATTATTGGTTTTGCTCTTCCAGTTGCACTTTTAGCAAATCCGACTGCCAGTTCGGTATATATTTTTCAAATACTCGTAATAATTATAGCTATATTCGGTATTATTCCATTTTGGGTTGTGGTAAGATATGTCTATGAACATCCCGAATTTACCCCAGAAGAATCGGTTGGGATTATAAAATCTCTCAAATTAGCTTTTAAAAATAAATCTTACATTGTTTATCTTATTTACGACGGGATTTCTGTATTCATAATCAACATTAACATGGTAACGCTTCCTTTTTTTCTCTATTGGGTACTAGATCAGTCACCTGGTTTTAATGCACTTCTATTCTGGATTGCCCCTATAATTTGTCTCTTTAAAGATTGCAGCGAAAACTTCTACAAAATTCGCAATCACGTTTTATCTTTCGATAATTTCGATTGGATTTTTACTAGTGTTCTTTTTTGCATTAACTGGTAATTGGATTCTTATGTCTATTGGTCTTTCTGTAGTATTTTTCGGGTATCCCGGTGATTTTATACATCATAATCCCATGCGAGCGGACACGATAGATTACGATCAATGGAAAGTATCTGGCGAAAGACGAGAAGGGCTTTACGCAGGGATCGGACCTTTAATTTCAAAACCAATGATAAGCGTTGCTTTGGCGGTTCCTCCTATCCTAATGACAACATATGGCTTGATTTACGTGAAAGATAAATTACACCCGACAATGGGTCTCGAAATGGCTCAGCTAGGCTTAATTATTTCAATGGGGCTAATCCCTGGTATAGTTGCTTTAATTGGTTTAATCATTTGGGTGATCTTTTATCCTTTAGATAAAGACCTTGTTAAAGAAATGAAAGAAGAATTGTCTGAGATTAATAAGGAAAGGAGAAAACAGTATTTAGAAAAACAAGGGTAATATAAACTTTTTTTATTTTATTTTTTATAGCTTATAAGTAAATAAGGCTGATAATAAAAAAATAAATTTTAATTTTTTTCTTTAAAAAAGATTTTTTTAAACAATTTAGGTAAAGAAAAACAGCAATAGAATTCGAATGAGGCTGAAATTAAGAGTAAGCGTTTTAAAAGTATCAAAATTACATTCTGAGTAAATATAGTATCGAAAATACTTCCAATTATTATAGAAATAAACGCTATAAGCAGTAAATTTCCTCTCCATTTCATATCTGGCTGAACTTGTCTGGTCTTTATTGAAAAAGTAATTCCCGTGACAAAGATGATTACTAAAATAGAAGCTAGATATAACTGTATAAACCATTTATATTCTATTTCTAACGGAGAGTGCAAAACCGCAAGATAATTTGGATTAGTAAAGAGGAAATAAAGGAAAATTACTTCAAATACAAACCCATAAATAATGGCTATTATTAAAATAATTTTTTGGTATTCGTTATAAACCAAATCGCTAAAAGCTATAAACCAAGTAAACATAGCTAATGGTAGAAAAGTAAATCCAAAAAATAAATACGTTGAAACAGAGATCATCTTACCTGTAGTTAAAGTATAAAAGAAGCTTATAACTCCAGCAACCCAAGCTAACGACATGAAAATCCAGGTTAATCCAACTAATAAAAATGTGCGATTTTTTTCTTTAAAATATTTAGAACAAATCACTAATCCCAAAATTATCGTTATGGTTACATAAACTAGTAAAGAAATACCATTGACAATTTCAAATGGTTGTAATTTCATATAAGAGGTTTAGTGTTTAACTTATTTAATAATTACCTTAAGCTCAGATATGTTATTTTAAATCATAGATCAATGAAAGAATAATTTAAAAAAAGAAAAATAGATATAGTTTCTAACCTTTTTTAAAATCTAAATTATGCTTTCAATCATCGCAGTAGTTATTAATAACTTAGAAATTACTAAACGATTTGTATCTAGTATTCGTCAATATACTACAAATGATTACGAGTTAATTCTTATTGATAATGAATCTACTGAAGAAGAGTCGATTAATTTTACCATGCAAGTTGCTGATGTTTATTTTCGATTCGATAATAGAACGGATTTAGCAAAAGCATGGAATAAAGGAATAGATTTATCTAAAGGGGAATATATAGCAATTGTTAATAATGATACTGTAGTACCTCCAGAATGGTTTAAACCTTTAAAACAAACGCTTGATAATAATGAAAGTGCTGGCATGGTCAGTCCAATGACATTTTGGATAATTAGAGATTGTTATTTTAAACATCATGCTTATTCACATTTTGATAAGATGTTCAGTAAACCATTCAAACTTGAGAAATTTAAAGAAGTAATGTGGGGAGAATTCTGCGTGTTCAAGAGGAAAGCCTTAATGGAGGTGGGAGGATACTGTGAGCTTTATAAAGAATTTAGTGGCGAAGATTTAGAAATGTCTTTTCAACTATTCTCAAAAGGATACGATATATACATAGATCCACGAGTTTTTGTATATCACGAAGGACACGCTACTCTCAACACTGTAAATAAAGGTAAAGTTGAAA
>JBHLLE010000617.1:0-702 GCA_048885945.1 Candidatus Hermodarchaeota archaeon
AATAATTTCAAAAGAAAAAAAGAAATACATATCTACTCCAAATATTATTATTCCAATTAAAGAATTACTAATTAAAGAACAATATTTTATAGAGTATTTTTACGATCACGATGTTTTTTCTTTTTCTGAAATAAATTATTTAGAAACAGATGAGTTAAAAAATGCTTTAAAATCTAGCTATTTTATCTATAACTATTACGGAACATTAGAAGAATTTCAAAAGATAATAAAAATTTATGCAGATAAGATAATTGGTAATAATGTAATTATAAATATCCCCTTTTCTATTCCAACAACGATTATCAATCATGATTTTACCAAAAAAGAAATTGAACATTATTTAGATGTTGTGGTTAAAATCTTAGAACAATTTCCTGAAATTAATTTCAGCTTATCAGTTCGAATATTTGAATATCTAGAATTATTTAATTTATACATTAGTATTATTTCAAAGTATGAAAATATTAAAATATTAAACTTTACTGATGTTTTTGATAATTTCAGTAAATATCGAAAAATTCTACAAGTTATTAATCGTGTTAAGAAAGAATTAGACAACAACATCGTCATAATGGCTTCAGGTAAAATCATCCCTAAATTTTTTCCTATATTAATCTATTTAGGAATTGATTTGATTGATTGTTCTTATTTATTGTATTTGTCCTCTGAAAATTTTTATGATACAATCGAATATTTACTTCC
>JBHLLE010000617.1:712-3183 GCA_048885945.1 Candidatus Hermodarchaeota archaeon
CCAATATACAAAATTAAGTATGTACCGTGTCCATGCGTTGCTTGTAGAGGAAAATTAAAAACTCTACTGAAGGAAAAATATTCAACTGAAAAAATTTTATTGTTATGTCTGCATAATTTAATCTCAGCAAGGTCTTATTTTAATAAGATAATCCAATATTTAACTTACGAAGATTTCCGTGCCTTTCTTGAAAAATCTTCGTTTGATAATATCAACATTATTTCTACATTAAAAACCTTAGACAAAGAATATTTTAATTTAATTAGATATGAAACACCTATATTTCAGGAAAATCAAATTATAAAAAGTTTGGGACCCTCATCATATAACAGACCAGATTTTAGAGAATTTAGAGAGAGAACAATTAATAATTTTGAACCAGAATTATATACTAGATTAATAATTTTATTTCCATGTTCAGCTAAAAAACCATATTCTGAATCAAAATCTCATCAAAAATTTCAGGCAATTCTTAGAAAATTTCCAGAATTCCCTGATTTTCAAGAAATAATCCTAACTTCTCCTCTCGGAGCAATTCCAAGGCAATTAGAAAATATATATCCTGTAAACTCATATGATATCTCCGTCACGGGTGATTGGGACGATCAAGAATTAAATATTTCTGCCAATATGCTTATAAAATTATTAGAAAAATACGACTTTAAAATACCTGTAATATGTCACCTTGAAAAATCTTATCTTGAGATTCTAAAGAGAGCTAAAATAAATTCACGCCATAATTTTTATTTTACTAAAATTTACGAAAAAGTAACATCAAAAGAATCATTAGAATCTTTAAAAAATTTAATTGAAGCGCATATAAATGATTATTCACCAAAATTGATTGAGAAATCGGAGAGATACTTAACAAATTCATGGATCCGTAAGTTTATCAAGATTATAGACTATCAATTTGGTAATGGAATAGCAGAAAAAATTTTTTGTAAAGAAATAAAATACAAGAAAAACCGAGGTCGAACTAAAATGGAGATTATTGATAAAGAAACGAATCAAACATTAGGAACATTTCAAAACTCAACAGGTCAGATTTTATTAACTATTAAAGGAGCTAATTTATTGGCTCCTTTTAAGAATCTCTGTTCAAATTTTATTGTATTTAATAATGAGATAATAAAAGGAACTACTTTATTTCGCCCCGGAATTCTTGATTTTAGTTTGGATCTTGTTCCCAGTAATAATGTTATAATTCTAGATGAAAAAAAAACAAATTTAATTGGAGTAGGACGATTAATTGTTGGTTCTAATTATATAAAAAACTCAAAACACGGAAAGGTTGTTGAGATATATGAGCGAGTATAAGATTGATAAGAATATAGCAGAATTCATCCAAAAATTAAGAGAAAAATCGCTAAAAAAAAAGAAGAAATTTTCAAAAGAGAGCTTAAACAAACCAGTTAGTTTTTGGATTAAAAAAGAAAGGCTTAGAAATAAGATTGGTAAAGAATTTACAATAATTTTAAAAACAAGAGGTTGCGAATGGGCACTTGGAGCAGAAGGGGGATGTTCAATGTGTGGTTATATTCAAGACTCAAATATTGAAAACGTTAAACCTGAGCAAATAATAAATCAGTTCGATTACGCGTTAAAAAACAAAATAGAAGAAATTGACAACGATAATAATGATTACATCTTAAAGATTTTTAATTCTGGAAGCTTTCTTGATGATAAGGAAATTACGGAAAATGTTAGAAATTACATATACGAACATATAAACAAAATAAACAAAATAAAAGAACTAGTGGTTGAGTCCAGGATTGAATACATTTCAAAAGAAAATCTCTTAAAAATGAAGCAATTAAAGAAAAAGCACGTGGAAATTGGAATAGGACTTGAAACTGTAAATGATTATTTTCGAACCCATTATATTAATAAAGGGCTTACGTTTAATGACTTTTTAGAAACAGTTAACCTCTGTAAAAGCCAAGGAATTGGCGTAAAAGCTTACTTATTATTTAAACCACCTTTTATGAATGAAATTGGTGCGATAGACGATTGCACACATTCAATAAAAACCTTAATTAATTTGAACATTAATACTATTTCTATAAATCCTTTAAATATTCAAAAAGGATCATTGGCAGAATTTCTATGGTATCAAAACAGATATCGTCCACCTTGGTTTTATTCTCTTTTTGCTTGTCTTAAAAAAGCGATAAAACAAGAAGATTTAACGAGCGTAAGAGTTCTATCGGATCCTTCGGGAGCGGGTACAAAAAGAGGGATTCATAATTGTTTAAAGAGAGAATGTAATGAGTTGATGATAAATACTCTCCGTAAATTTGTGCTTAACCAAGACTTATCTGAACTTAACAAAATAGATGAAATGATGGAATGTAATTGTAAAGTTATTTATCAATTACAAAAAGAGTTATGTTGAAAAAAAAGATATTTAATAAAAATAAATTTATTACGTTTTTTTTGTTAATTCTTAACGATTCAATGGAAAAGAT
>JBHLLE010000618.1:0-3161 GCA_048885945.1 Candidatus Hermodarchaeota archaeon
GGAATAGATCCGCCTTCGGGAGCGTTATTAGCAGGTCCACCCGGTACGGGAAAAACGCTATTAGCAAAGGCAGTGGCCAACACTACTCACGCGAGATTTATTCATCTTGTAGGTTCTGATTTGGTGCAGAAATTTATTGGTGAAGGTTCTCGTATGGTAAGAGAAGTATTTTCTCTAGCTAAAGAGAACATTCCTGCAATAATATTTATAGATGAGATAGATGCTATTGCAATAAAAAGGACCAGTGAGGTATATAAAGGAGATCGCGAAGTTCAAAGAACATTTATGCAATTATTAAGTGAATTAGACGGATTTGCAAATACTGAAGGAATCATGTTCTTAGCAGCAACCAATAGAGAGGACGTACTAGATCCTGCAATTTTAAGACCTGGAAGATTCGACAGAATTATTCGATTTGATATGCCCAATGAAGAGGCTAGGTTAACAATATTAAAGATTCACATGCGAAGATTAAATATAGATAAAAATATTAAATTGACTGATTTAGCAAAAAGAACTGATGGTTTTAGTGGAGCTCATATTAAAGCATTATGTACAGAAGCTGGTATGAGATGCCTCAGGGAAGGAAAAACCAAAATTTTGCAGAGTCATTTCGAAAAAGCATTATTAGAATTAATGGAAAAGGAACACCCTGTAAAAGAATATATTTATTCTTAAGCACTTATTTTTTAACCTTAGCATATTATTTAATTTTGAGTTAATTTCTTTTATAATAATAAAATAAAAGGAACAAAATAACGAGCTCTAAATTAGAAATTTTACTAACTTTATAATGGAATTAGAACCTGATCAGATTAAAGAAAGAATAAGTGAATTAGGAGTAAAACAAGCTACACATTTATTAAGAGAGTGGATTATAAATTCTAACGATTTAAAAGTAAGATTAGAAGCTTTAAGAGAGCTTAATAATCTTGATATTGGTAAAAATTTCAAATTTCTGGAACAATTATTTCTTTCAGATGAAATGAACGAGGTTAGAGTAATCTGCGGAAAAATTTTAAAAGAAAATTATTTGAACCATAAGAAAATAATCCCACTTATGGAATTTATATTAGCTAATGTAAGCGACTTAGAACAGAAATTATTAGCATTAGAAGTATTGAATCTTATTGACAGCCCTGCATCAAAGAAGGTTATTCACCTATATCTAAAAAACTATATTAAAAAAAAATTAAGTGATAAGAATTTCAAGTTTCCTAAAGAGATTTTCATTAGTGATTATCAAATTTCACTCTCTCCTTATATTTTAGAAGTATGTGCTAATTTAATTATGTACGATTATTACACGTATGAATGTGGATATAATGTTACTCTAAGAGATGGAATTATTATCTTAATGAATTGTGAAGGTTCTAACCTAACCAATATAAATGAAATAAGAGCTTTGGATAAGCTCACAAAATTAGAGCATCTTTTAATTCAAAGAAATCACATAAAAAGAATTCAGGGTCTTGAAAATTTGAAAAACTTAAAAACTCTTAATTTATCGAATAATAACATAAAACACATTGAGAATCTTGAGAGCTTAACCAATTTAGAAGAACTATATTTATCAGACAATGAGATTGAAGAAATTAAAAACCTAGAATCGTTAAAAAGTTTAAAGCTTCTCTTTTTAGACGGAAATATTATCAAAAAAATAGAAAACTTAGATAATTTATCTAATTTAGAAAGCTTGAATTTAAATAATAATAAACTCTCGAAAATACATAACCTTAATGAATTAGTCAATTTAAAGAGACTTAATTTCTCGTTCAATAACATAACATTAATTTCTGGATTACAAAAGCAAGAAAAGCTGATATGGTTACATCTTAGTAATAACCAGATTTCTCAAATTGAAGGTTTGAATAACCTTATGTTTCTAAAAGTGCTTAATTTAACAAATAATAAAATTGAGATTGTAGAAAATTTAGACAATTTAACTAGTCTACTTAAATTAGAACTTTCAAATAATAAAATAAAGAAGATTCAAGGCTTAGATAATCTTAAAAACTTACAAGAATTATTCTTAGATAAGAATTCCATAAAAGAATTTGAAGGAATAGAAAAATTGGAAAAGATTATTATATTATTTCTTGAAAACAACGATATATCTGAATTTAGTTTAAAAAAAATTGAAAATTTAAATAATCTAAACTTTATTTTTTTAAACGACAATCCATTGACCCCAAATAGTTGGGCAAGTTATAAAAAATGGGCCAGATTTCCTTAAAAAATAGTGATTATTCAGGATTATTTTTAATATAGTCCTCAATGGAAATTTCCATTAACACTTCATCGTAATATACTGAATCCATGTAAAATTGTTTCTTTCTCGTTCCAACGACCTTAAAACCTAATTTTTTATAAAGATTCAAAGCACGTTCATTTGTAGAAAAGCAACTTAATATAATTTTTTCCTTATTGTTGAGCAACTTAGATTCACGAATAGCCATATCAATTAAATTTCTGCCTATTCCCATCTCTCTGTATTTTTCAGAAACTATGATTCCTAAACTTCCTACGTGAGTGGCAGCTTCCCATTCTAAATTTGAGATTTCACATTGACCAATTATATTATTTGGTGGCTTAAACCTTGAAATTTCCGCAACTACACAAATTTCGTGATCGTTTTTAATATTCTCGTACCAAGACGTTTTTTCTATTTCTGTCTTAACTGGAGTAAATACGGGTAAATAAATACCTTCTTTTAGTACATCATTAAAATTTTTCCATACCCCATCAATATCAGGTTTTTTTAGGTGGTGTAATATGACTTTTTCTCCAGTTTTTATATGTATAACCTTTTCCATTATTTGAATATAAGCTCGGTGTGGATTCTTAATTGTATATGATTATAGAAAAAAAATTAAAGATAATTTAAAAAAATTGTATATATTTTAAGCATAAATTCTAGCATACTTACTAGATAACAGACAAATATACCGAGTTATCGTATCAATTTTTTTATTGCAAATCTGACATTCATATGGAACATTCATTGTCTTTCTCGTTATTTCTTTTAATTCTTTGCAATCTTGTTCCCTTGTTTTATTTTTTTTTATTTGTCATTTTTAATTATCTCGATTGTTATTATTATTCGATTAATCTGGTCTATCAGAATATGTTTCAAAATATTTACCTAAAAATATTACATA
>JBHLLE010000619.1:0-3159 GCA_048885945.1 Candidatus Hermodarchaeota archaeon
TGTGTGTCATAAGACTGAATATTATTCTATCTCATTAAAGGAAATTAAGGATACCCTTGCGGCATATATTGAAAACAAGGATATTCTCCGTCGTCACGACGGGAAACTATCCTTTGATAAAAATTTTCTTTGCAATGAGTGCCATCAATTAAATAAAATTATATTTAGGGATTCTTTCTCCGCAAAGCTCCCTGATAAAACCTGGAATGAAGATATCATGTGTCAAACGTGTCATATTAACTATATATCTGAGGAGAAGTAAATGGGTATTGTACAATTTATAAAACTTGCTTTTATCCAAGGTGGATTCTTCATGTATGCCATTCTCATCATTTCAATATTTGGGCTCGCGATTATTATCGAGCGATTCTATAAAGTCGGCTTCAAATTTAGGGTAAATACGGAAAAATTTATGACTGATATATTTACATTCATTTTGATTTGTCCACATTGAACCAGATACAAAGTTAATTTTATCTTTATACAAGAAATTCCCAATATCTTTCCTTCCAAACACCTTAAAACCAGCCCATCGTAAACGATCTAAATGAAATATGAAATCTGCAAATCCAAAATCCCCACTATGGTTATTACTCAAACATAATAACCAATTTTCGCGAGGTTTAATTTGAGATAATTCTTCAATTATTTCTTTATTATGTCTTTGTGCGGTCACAAATGCAGGTTGCAATGTTAATATTCCCTCAAGATTCCCTACAACTAACTCCACATCTTCAAAAAATTTTTTTATTGAATCATCAACATTTAATTTGTAGCCGTACATCTTCATGATATCTCCCACAAATCCTATTTTGAATTCCGGGTTAATTTGGTTTAAAGTAGTTTTTTTTGGCATGAATTGAGTTTTCTTTCTATACCGTTTTCTTGGTCCGAATATACGATTTAAGAACCATCTAATTGTTTCTCTTCCTTTGTATGGAATTGGGAAAAATTTTTGTATTTTATGATCAACTGCCCAATCATTTTTCATCCACTCTGGTTCAGGTGGTAAGGATTGACTTGCACCAATATCGTATTCATTCATACTTCTATTTTATTTACGATTTAATAAAAATTAGCTAGATTTTGATATTTATTTAAATATCAAAACTAATCATAATCACAAAATTAGAAAAGGTATGATATAAGAAATAAATGAACTCGTATTTGACTAGCTTTTCCTGTAAATAATTTTTAATTCCACCCGAGTGGTATCCTTAATAATAAAAAACTCAAATGAATTCCAAGAGTTATTAAAAGTGGATTTGTAATATTATCTGCAATAACACTTGGAAATAAGTCTATTATAAAAAAGAATACTGCAGCAATAATCGCGTAAACAGGTCCTAATAAAATCAATCCAATAAGAAAGCTACTAAGAGTTCCTGCAATAAAACCTTCAACTGTTTTTATATCACCCCCAATACATTTTACTTCATACTTGCCATAAGCCCTGCCTACCAAAGCTGCAAGTGCGTCCGAAAAGCAAGCAATTAGTATACCTGTAATTACTACAAAAACATGCACTATTCCTATAATATATAGCATATATGAAAAAATAATACCACTAAGGAGATAAATATGTGGACCAACAGCATTTAATTCTTTATTTCTAAGAATCGATTTTGTTAAAAAATTCATTATACTATATTTAGGACCTGCGATTATCCTAATCAAATCGGGGATAATAGAAAATATTAAAGCCCCAATAAATGCAAACATTGTTAAATCAATAACCGCTTGAAAATCGTTTTTAGTGTAAGGATAGTATTTAGGATCCCCCCAAAGTGAAGTATAATACCAACCAATATCGTTTATAAATACGATAACCGTTTCATTTACGATTTGAGTTAGTGGAGGTATAAAAAAAAAGCCAAAATACGCAAATAGGAATAAGAAACCAGCCAAATGAAAACTCTTACGATATGCTTCCATTTTAATTGGAATACGCTCTTGATATGGGTCTTCTTCAGACATAATTAAAAGATAATTCCTTAAAGACCATTTTTTCGTAGCAACATTTGAAACAGATTTCGTATTTAGCTTTTCTAACTCGATTTTTCTTACAAGCTTATGAATTATTAATGCAAAAATTAAATTAATAACTAATAAGATTCCAATCCACCAAACCATAAAACCATTATAAGGATAAGGAAGATATCCAACGTAAAGGTTATACAACCCAAATATCACAAAAAATAAGCCACAAACAAGAGTTGAACTTCCTCCATATCTGTTTTTAACAATATAGCCTCTTATTGCAACGAATAGCATGAATATAGCTAATGCGAAGAAAAACAATGTAAAAGTTGTATTGTAGAAAACTGATAAAAAGTTAACATCTGGTATAGTTAAAACCAAGCTTCTTTTCTATTAGTATGTTTCAATAATCATATTTAATTTCTATTAAATTTTTGCAAACATTTATCATTTGTTTAATATTAAAATAGTAATAATAAAGACAATTACGGAACAATTTAACATTAAAACATACCTAAATATGGGTAGATAAAAATCTTTTAAGAATTATGATCTATCATTTAAAACTTAATAAATAACTAATAACTAATTTAAATAAATTAAATAAAAAAAATTAAATAATATCAATTTAAGTTTAAATATAATTAACGCTATAACAAAATTATAAACCCAATAAAAATTTGGAGATATTTTTTCTATGGAATCTACACCAGATACACTTGATGAAATACTCAAAAAACTTCTCACCGCAATTCCAGAAGTTAAAGCAGCAGCAATAGTTTCTGTGGAAGGATTGCCAATTGCGTCTGCCTTACCACAAGGGGTTGACGAAACTCGAATTGCTGCAATGACTGCTGCGCTACTGAGTTTAGCTGAGAGAGCCGCCTTAGAAATGAATAAAGGAGATTTTGAACAGGTATATGTAAAGGGTTCTTCTGGGTATTTACTTGTCCTATCGGCGGGTCAAAATGCAGTTTTAACCGTTTCAACTACATCAGATGTTCGTCTTGGATTAATATTTTTAGATTGTAAAAGGACATGTGAAAAAATAGCTAAATTGATATAACTTCTTTTTGGCATTTTTAACTTTTTCTAATTGAAAATAACAAAATATTAATTTTAGTGTTCATTTTACTGTATATCTAAATTCTCTCAAATACCTTTTTACTAATTAAACAA
>JBHLLE010000620.1:0-753 GCA_048885945.1 Candidatus Hermodarchaeota archaeon
TAAATAGTATTTACGAATCTTATTATTTTACCAATCATAAGCTTAGAATAAAAAGAAAATACTGAAAATTGATTATTATGAGTGAGATTAAAAAAGTTTCAGTTATTGGAGCTGGTTTTACAGGGAAGCAAATCGCAGCAATCACTGCATTATATAATTATGAAGTGTGTGTTTTCGATATAAATTTGGAAATATTAGAAGTAGCTAGAAAATACATTAATGGAGTATTAAAGCGAAATAAAAAACTTGATTTAATCAACAATATCAAATACTTCAATGAAATTGAAGAAACCGTTAAAGATACGGATTTAGTTATTGAAGCTATTCCTGAGAATATAGAACAAAAAAAAGAAGTCTTTTCCCAGATTGAAAAGTATGCCCCAAAAAACGTAATAATTGCTACCAACAGTTCTTCTATTCCGGTTTCAAAAATAGAGGATGCTGTATTGCGAAAGGAGAATGTTTTAAACATCCACTTTTATCCTCCTATTCCTACACGCCCAATGGCGGACATAATGCGAGGTACAGAAACGAGTGATGATACTTTTAAAAGAGGTGAAAAATGGATAGAAAGTATCGGATGCCATCCTATAATACTAAAAAAAGAATCTCATGGATTTGTATTTAATAGAATGTGGCATGCTGCAAGGAGAGAGGCTTTAAAACTTTGGTCTGGTGAATATGCAGATATTGAAACTATCGATTTAGCATGGAAGACATTTACAGGTATGAAGATGGGTCCATTTGTCCTAA
>JBHLLE010000620.1:763-3154 GCA_048885945.1 Candidatus Hermodarchaeota archaeon
GATTAGATACAGTTTATTCAGTGCAGATGAGTTACTACAATGTAAGTGGAGATCCTAGAGATAAACCTCCCGATGCGCTTAAAGATATGGTTGAAAGAGGAGATCTAGGAATGAAAACTGGTAAGGGTTTTTACTCCTGGAAAAAGGCAAAAAAAACATAATATTAAGATTTTCCCAATCAAATTAATTATATGATAAATGATATAATCAATAAATTAAAGTAAAGAATAATACAAATTCTTTGAACAAAAGGTTAATTCTCATGAAACCAAATTTAATTACTGATGAGAAAGTAATAATTACTGCTGCAATTACAGGAGGAGCTCATGGAAAATGGAATAATCCTAATTTACCTATAACTCCAGAAGAACAGGCGAAAGCAGCATTGGAGTGCTACGAAGCGGGTGCCTCTGTCTGTCATATCCATGTCAGAGGTGAAAATGGGCTTTCCACAGCCGATCTAAATGTATATAATAAAACAGTGAGTTTAATAAAAGATAAATGTCCCATAATTACTCAAATAGGGAATGGAATTGGAGCTCGAGTGGAATATGGTGTTAAAGTAAGTAAGTCTGGGAAAAGATATGGACAAGCTTTAAAAATGGCTACCCTTGACGAGAGATTAAATTTATTAAATATTGATCCAAAACCGGACATGTTTACTATAAATGCAGGAACCTTTGAATTCCGAACTAAGATGAAGGGTATGGCTACAAGTTCTTTATTTGATAATCCAATAGATTTTAATAAGAAATTTGTTAATGGCTGTAAAGATATCAACACGGGTATTGAGATTGAAGTATATGATATTAGTCACATAGAAAATATAATGAATTTAGTCGAAATGGGGGTTTTTGATAAAGACGAAAAACTTCATTTTAGTATCGTATTGGGAATAAAGGGAGGGGCACCAGCTTCTATCTCTAATCTTGTACACTTGGTAAATCTGATTCCAGAAGGCTCTACATGGCAAGTTGTTACAATTAGCAAATATAATTTACGAGCAACTGTTGTTGCTATGTGTATGGGTGGTAATATTCGAACAGGGCTCGAAGATACTGTCTATTATAAAAAAGGTGAATTAGCAGAAAGTAATGCACAATTAGTCAAAAGAATGGTAAGAATTGCAAGGGAAGTGGGCCGAGAGCCAGCTAAGGTTGATGAAGCTAGAGCGATATTAGGTTTAAAATAACTTTTTTTATATTATTTATTTTTAGAAAGGTGATTTTTATAAGAAATATTGAAGATATTAAACACATTACGGTAGTTGGAGCGGGTACTATGGGACATTCGATAGCCCAAGTTTACGCTCAAGCAGAATTTGATGTTTATTTAGTAGATATAAAGCAAGAATTATTAGACCATGCCTTAGAGAGAATTGATTCAAATCTTAAGCTTTTATTAAAATATAAAAGAATAAATGAAGAATCAATAGAAAAAACTTTAAAACATTTGACACATTAAACGGATTTAGAGTCTTGTGCTAAAAACGCAGACTTAGTAGTGGAGGCAGTAAATGAAGATAAAGAGATTAAGAGAATTGTTTATAATAATTTGAATAAATATTGCTCTAGGTCAACTATTTTTGCTTCTAATACTTCTAACTTAAATATCTTTAAATTAGTTAAAATAGAGAATCCAGAAAGATTAATAATACATCATTGGTTTCGTCCTGCTTATATAGCACCCTTAGTTGAAGTAGTTTCAGAAAAAAAGACATCTCAAGAAGTGATTAATCTCTCCTTAGATTTAATGAGAAAGTTAGGAAAAAAAACAATTCATATTAAAAAATATACACCCGGATTTATTGTAAACAAGATTCAAACGGCTATTAATTCAGCAGTATTTACATTATTATTGCAAAATATAGCCAATCCCGAAGAAATAGACGTAGCAGTAAAAACTACTTTAGGGATAAGATTGCCTATAGTTGGAGTAGTACAGAATTTAGATTTTGTGGGATTGGATGTGATATCTGATTTTTTAAAAAACATAGGACTGGAATTATCAATTATAAAAGAATGTACAGAAAAAGGATTTTTAGGAATAAAGACGTCTCAAGGGATTTTTAATTATGGGAAACGTGATGAGCATGTGATTCTAAAACAGCATGATGAGATTTGTCTTAAGAACTTAGAATACTTCGAAAAGAATATTGGATTTGATATTTTATAAGAAGATAACCAATTACTGTAGATAATGCCAGAATAAAGTTAAGAAAAAATAAATAAAAAAAAAGAAAAATAATTATTTTAACTCAGGATGTTTATCCAATTCCTCTCTCATTAGGCTAAGTTTTTCACCATGTAAATCATAGTATTTCCAGAAAAGAATTGAACCTACAAGTGCTATAGCAGGAAACAGAAACATTATTGCTTTTAATCCTAGTTC
>JBHLLE010000621.1:0-3152 GCA_048885945.1 Candidatus Hermodarchaeota archaeon
TGATCTATTACCAAAAAATTAATTTACTTTCAGCAGGGTCTTTAATTGTGTATGTTAAAAGCGATCCTATTAAAGACGATCTAATTGTCGAGAAAGACGACTCAATTTTTAAAAAATACTTAAACACTAATGAAATAAGTTTAGCGTTCAGGGGAAAAGAAAAATTTTTATTTCCTAAAATTAGTGATTGTAGTAGTCATGAATCTGATGAGGATGAGCATAAATTAATTATTCAAATTGACGATTTATTTCATTCACTAGAAAGCTTTATGGCAGTTCTCGAACCAAATATAGTATTTGTTAAACATAATGAAGGAAATGAACCTGATTTGTTATTTACATTTAATATGATGCCAGAATTACCTGGAAAAATGAAAAGAAGTACCTTAAAAATTGATGCTTACTTAGATCACGATCATAAAACAAAAGATATTACATATATCAAGAGGCTTGAAGATTATAACTTAGAATTCCTGAAAGATATCAAAGAGATAAGTCATGCGGATCTTTATAAATCCGTTTTTTCGCTAGTTATTCATATAAAATCTTTATCTAAACCTTCTTAATAATTCTTAATCTTACTTATTTCTCTTATTTATCTCTAAATTTAATTGTTTTAGTAGGTAAAAAAAGAATTTATTTTTGAATTCTTATTAAAAGTTAATATTCGTCAACCACTAACCCGTTAATTCTATTAATCAATTAATTGAGGATGAATATAGATATTTTATAAGGTATCCTATCCGATAAAATATAATAAATAAACATTTACATTCTACTAATGAAAGTCGATTAAGATGAAAATAATTACAATAAACTTACCCGAGAAATATTTATCAGCCATTCAAATTCTAAACGATAAAGGAATTTATCCTTCTCGATCTGAAGCAATTAGAATTGCTCTAAGAGATTTCCTACAAGACGAATTAAAAATGTATGAAGACTTAGAGGATGAAAATTTTGAACTGTTAATGAGAAGTAGTACAAATAAACGAAACTAATTTGAATGGTTAAATCTTTAATTCTTTTTTATTTAATTTGATCCTTAGGTTCTTCTTTTTTAATTTTCAGCTTGTAAACTCAATACAAAACCTTTTGATCAAAATATTTCAAATTATCTTGAAATTCAAAAAAAAAAGTAAAAATTAATTTATTATTTCCTTCCATAAATGAGATAAGCAAGTACAAGCATCCATAAGATAATGGTAGGATAAAAATACCCTGCTGTCGATTCTAAAAAGAAATAGGCAAGAAGATCAAGCTGTAAAAAAACTCCAAAAAATAGTATATCAAAAAGAAAGTTCATAGCGCAGATAATTGCTCCGAGGATGACTGCATCAATAGCCCATTTATCTGGAATTATTGGATTATTTTGTTCGTATTTCCATAAATATATAGTGAAGATTGCAAGAGATATAGCTGCATTTACAATCAATAGTGCTATATAGAATTCAAAAACAAATGGTCTGGGTGTATTTGTAGCAAAATCGTAGTATGCGGAACCTACAATGATAAAAGCCCATAACCAATTTAAAAAACCCATTATAAATCCCAAAACCAGTGATTTTATATTTATCTCAGCCATACTTATTCTCTCTCTTTATTTTGTTTATTTAATTTTTGTTTTGTTTAATTATTAATATATTAAAAAAAATAAGTCCCTTAAAGATTTTTAATTTTTTAGATTAGAAATGTCAATGTCAAAGATTTCCTTGAATTTTTGTGCTCCTAGTTCTGTACAGTTAAAAACTGTTTTTTTTTCTTCTTGAGGCGTTATCCATTCCATTTCTCTCAGGCGTTTGAACAAAACTGGTGCTATTTTTCCCCCTAAATGATCAAAACATTTTCCTATAACTGGTAAACTCCTCTTTTTTGTAGCTGCCATTTATATCGCCTTACCTGAGATATATTTACAATAACCAAAGTTAATTGGACCATTCTCAGTTAATTTACAAGGAAATTCTTCACATTCGAAGCAGTATCTAATCTCTTTTTGAAACGCACAATCGCAGATCTTGCACATATTATTTTGTCTTGGCGTACAACCATGTTCTCCGACCGGACAAGTTCCTTGAACTCTTCTCGGACATATTTCACAAGCAATACCACAAACGGCAATCAACATATCTAATTATGCCTCCTAATTTAATTAACCTCGTGGTTGAAAACTTTTAGTAGGACATTCTTCTGCGTTTCTGGTTGCTGCAACTTCGTGTCCAAAACAATCTCCTTTAGTATCATCTATAGGTTTATAAAATTTACAATCTTTACATTGAGCCATATTTTTCACTTCTTCTTTTTTTATAATTCAAAATTTATATTTGTTAGGATATATTTATATTTGTGACAATTAAAAAGTGATTAATCTGCAAATATGAAAAAAAATTCTGTCACAAATTATTTAGACCAAGTTAAAACTTAAAATTATTGATAATGATTGATTTTACGTTTCTAAATGAGTTAGGATTAACTGACATACAGATTAAAATTTATGATTATATTTTAAATAATAAATTTGGAACTACTAATAAAATTAAGAGTGTGTTGAATTACTCATATACTCAAGTTCGTAATAACCTTAATGTATTAGTAGACAAAAAATTAATCTCTTCTTCATTGGAAGAAAAAGAACGAGTTTATTATAGAATTAATCCAAAATATGCACTAAATGAAATATTAGATGCAAAAAATAAAGATATCTTAAAGAAAATAGAAAAATTAAATGAAGATTTAGAAGCTAGAGAAAGTATTAGAGGAGTCTGCATTAAAGAAATATCTTTTTATCAACATTCGGATTTTAGGATCGGAGTTGAAAATTTAATTTCATTAATAGATAATGCAACTAATGAGATAATTTTGACTTCCATTCCACCTAACCTTCTTGAATTGCTTAAGGGAAGCTTTCATGATGCTTTTATGAGAGGTGTAAAATTAAATTTATATTATTCAAATAGAGACTTTGATAAAATTTCTAACTATTTTGATATTATCACTGAAATTTTAAAAAATACCCAAATATTAATAATTGAAAAAGATCAGAAAACCTGTAGAAATATTCGATTTAATGATATGGTAGTTAATGAAGGGCTAATTGTTATTGACGAGGGTTTTTTTAATTCTATCTCATTTATTGATGATACTATTTTTTTATT
>JBHLLE010000622.1:0-1606 GCA_048885945.1 Candidatus Hermodarchaeota archaeon
TGTAAATAAAACCCCAATAATTACTATAACTAGGATAGATATAGAGAGAAATTTATTGCCTATCATATTTCATTTGAAGGATTTTAATATTTATAAAGTCTAGTCTGGATTTTATTGAATTTATGTCAACAGCTAGATGACCTGTTTTCAGATAATTTTAAATCATAAAAAATGTTAAACCAACTAGTTAGAGTGTTTTTAGGGACTGGAGTTTCCTCAGAAGATTAAACAGATGTGATATGTGTTTTCTTATCCGAGCTTTCCTGAATATGAATTATTAATATTAAGCGTAGAAGCATAGGCATTTAAGATCGGAAAAGGAGTCTGAGTCCATACTTCCTTAACAAACCTCTATGATTCGTGTTTTGCCATGTTTCAAGACTTATATAATCGAACCAAAGCCTGGTACGCGAAGATGAATAAGTAACTGCCGAAATAACCTATATGTTGGCTATTCTTTTCCTGTTTAATCTTCTTCATCTTCAGAAATATTGTCTTTTTTTGCCTTCTCAAATTCCACTAAAGCCTCTCTTAGTAATCTTTGATGTCCAATAATCTCTTCTAGGATTTCATCTGAAATCTTTAGGGCTTCTTCGTTTTGAAGTTGACTTTTCTTTTCGTCTAATTCTGATTTTTTGCTTTTGTTTTTTGCCATAATACTTTCCCTCCAAGAGATATAACATCTTCTTTATCTTCGCTTTAATATCTTACTAAATTGTTTTTTAGTAAACACACATAACTGGACACAATATTATCTCGTCTATGGAAATTAAAAAGTGAATCCAAAGCAGGGAAGATGTTCACCTGATAATATTCTAATTTCTGCGTGTTGTGATGTATTATTGAGATAGTGGATGTTACTGACGTTAATCTCCAATCCAATATTTTTTGCCAGAAAACCCACTTTTTTATATGTCATGCTTAAACTAATCAATAACCTAATATTCGAATTTCGAATATTAAGTATAGAACATTCTTCACAAACAATTTGTGGAAATATTTGTCATAGAAAGAGGGATGAATAAATGTGCATTTTAGGGACTCTAATATTCAAATTTGAGGTTTTGGGTTATGTTAGAAAAAGAAAAATCTGAAAATCAAGCTTTTAGTGATAATCCGAAATATTCTAACCGATTATTTTATGTTGATAATCTTCGGTTTTATTTAACAGTCTTGGTAATTCTTCATCATTTGGCGGTGGGTTATGGTGGTTCGGGAAGTATGCCTATTTACGAAGCTCAATTTAATCCAATTGATGGGATCACCATAATTCTCCTAACCATATTTACTGCACTTAACCAATCCTATTTTATGTCTATTTTCTTCTTGTTCGCTGGTTATTTTACTCCACGAGCCTATGATAAAAAAGGCGCACTAATTTTCTTAAAGGACCGGTTAATTCGCTTGGGCATTCCTCTTTTAATTGCTTTGGTATTTCTTACGCCTTTAGTTACATTTATTATCCTTAATTTTGCATATGCTAATAGTATATCGCTTTTTACGATAATTGAGGATCGAATGGCAAACAATGTCTTGTTAGAAGGTGTTGATCATCTTTGGTTTGTACAAGCATTACTGCTTTTCACAGTGGTTTACATATTTTATC
>JBHLLE010000622.1:1616-3152 GCA_048885945.1 Candidatus Hermodarchaeota archaeon
ATCGGATAGTTTCGGATCATTTTTTGACAAATCAAAGGAAAATTGAATATGAAAATGCATTTCCAACGAATAAAACAATTCTTCTATGTATAGGTACGCTTGCGATTGTCACATTTTTTGTTCGTACTGAGTTTCTTATAGGAGAAGAATTCTTCAATTTTCAATTAGCGCATTTTACTCATTATATTTTTTGTTATTGGGTCGGTATAATGGCATATCGTGGAAAATGGTTTGAAAATTTATCAGATTCACAAGCAAAGTTATGGATCTCAGTAGCCCTGACAACTATTACTCTATTACCTACACTGCTTTTATTAGCAGATTTTACTAACATAGATCCATTTTATCGTTTCATGGGCGGTTGGACACTTCAATCTTTGGTGTATGTAGTCTGGGAATCTGTTGCTCTATTGAGTATTTCTATTAGTTTACTCTATATTTTCCAAAAGAAATTCAATTACCAAAATCGGCTACTAAGAGAACTGTCAGCTAGCTCATACACAGCATATATTATTCATGTAATAATTGTTGTATCGTTAATAATTCTCTTCTTACCTCTTGCAATGCCTGCGTTGCTAAAATTCTTTATCGTTTCTTTGATTGCGGTGCCCTTGATTTTTTTATTCAGTTTTTTCATTAGAAAAATTCCCTTTGCTAATCGAGTGCTTGGATAAACCCAAAAGGGGAATTTTTTCTTTTTACCAACCTCTTTGCAGAATTAATCTTATTAAACTTATTTTCCGCACTTTAAAAAAATCTTTTAAGAAGAATTCAAAGAAATAGTTATCCTGCTATCTTAATTTGTTAATATTTAGAGGTGAGATAATGTCACAACTGACAGATTTTGATTCATTAGTTCATCATACAATCCTTAAACACATTATTGATTATGGATATGATCCTGATGTCTTGAAATTATCACAATTGCTCAATAGTTCCGAAAAAATCGTTAAAGATTCCTTGGATCGATTAGTAGATAATCACGGAATAGTGCTTCATCCTAACAGTTATGATATTTGGGTTGTACATCCTTTTGCCCTTTGGCCAACTTTATTTTGGGTAACATCGAATAGAGGGTCATGGTGGGGAAATTGTGCTTGGTGTTCGCTTGGTATTGCCGCTCTGCTTAAAGAAGATACTGAAATTTCTACACGAATTGGAGGACACGATGAGCCTATTGAAATTAATGTTGTTAATGGAGAAATATTGGAGTCTGATTTAGTCGTTCATTTTAGCATTCCTGTAAAACACGCCTGGGACAATGTTTTTTATTATTGTGGTACTGTGTTAGTTTTCAGGTCCGAAGACCAGGTAGATCAGTGGTGTGAAGCGCATAGGAAAAATAAAGGCGTTGTAATTCCAATTAAAACAACTTGGGAATTAGCGAAAAAATGGTATGGTAATCATTTAGCTCCAGATTGGAAAAAATGGACTGTAAAAGAGGCCCAAGAGATTTTTACTAGCATGAATCTAACAATTCCCTCCTCGAATTTGCTTTTTTAATTTTTCCCTTGCTCGAGGGCTTATGAAACATTT
>JBHLLE010000623.1:0-2657 GCA_048885945.1 Candidatus Hermodarchaeota archaeon
AGGATAAAGATGAAATCAAAAGAGAATAAAAAAATAATAACTATATTTCATAATATGATTAAATAAATAATTCTTCTTTTCTGAAATTAGTCTTTTTTTATTTATAATATTTTTAAAATAATACCTGGAAATTAATCATAAAACTAAAAATATTTAAGATTGACTTTGGAATTTTTTTTTCTAATCCTTTTAGAAAACTATTTTAAAAATATTATATCTTAATTCTATAATTTAAAAATCATGCTCATTTTTTTTATATTCCCATTTTAATTAATAAGTAAACTTGGTTAAATATAATAAATTTTTTTTATTCACAAAATTAAATATCCATTATTATTATTCTCCCAATTTTTAATAGATAGATAGAGTTTAGTTTGATGAAAATCATTCTTATTATATCCAATTCTTAAATTACTTTCTAAAGCTCGTCTATTAGAAGGAAAGTTAGGATTTCTTATTTGTCCAAAATTCATTATTAATCCTATAATTAAGATTTTTGTTAAATCGTGTCCTCTACATAATTGACGTAAGTCTATATAAGGATCGTGTAGTTGATGGATTAAATCCTTAATAAAATCTACATCAATATTTGTAGCATAAATTACGTCTAAATTAGTTTTTAATAAAGTCCAATTGTCTGTATTGTTTAGTACTGTTTGAATGAGTCGATCTTCATTGATAGTAAAATTATTATAATCGAAAAAATTGTCGAATTTCAATCTTTTAAGATTTAATTCTTCAAAATCAGAATTCTTTTTTGCAAACAACCGAGTATAACCAATTTTTTTGCATTCATTATATAATATTTCCTTTAGTGAAAGATCATGTATTTGTTCAATTTCCGAAATTTTTTCTGAATTTCCAAATTCTATTAACACAGAATTAAAAGCTTGAGTTTCAATCATCATAATTTCAATATCATGGAAATCTGTGACAAGAAGATTAGGTGAATTACTAATAATATTCTCCAAATTCCAAAAATCAGAATCAATAATACCTAAAATTTTACAATCTTCTTGTTCTAATGTCATTACAACCTCAATTACATTCTCCTTTCCGTTTGCTTGTCTAATATCACATTTTTTTGAACAGATTTTTTTAAAAAAAGAAATATCACAAATTCCTTCAACAATAAGATATGGATATGGTTGGAATCTAGATTTTTCAATATAATAATCTAATTCCATTCTTATTGTGTTTATCAAAATATTTGAATTAATTTGATCTTCCATTTTTTATACCTTTCAATTTAACTGTCATATCCCATCTCTCATTAATAATTTGAGGTGAATGTGTTGCAATTAATATATCAAAATTTTTAATTTTAGAAATACTTTGAATATCGTTTAAAAACTCTTTTTGCCATGCAACATGTAATGATATCTCAGGCTCATCAATTAAAATAAGAGAATTTGATTTAACTTTAAACAATAGTTGATATAATAAGACAAGTTCATGTTGTTCTCCAGAAGATAAATCTGAAGTCTCAATAATCTGATCATTTTCATTCTTAAAAATAAATCCTTTTTGTTTATCTATCAATAACTCTTTATATAAAAAATGGTCATTAATAATATTTTTTAGAAGATCAATTTTTTTGGCCATATCATCAAAAATACTTAATTTATCTTCAACATCTTTAATATAAACTGAGAGTACTTTTTTAGAATCATCATCAATTTCTTGAATTTGTATATCCTCATCAGCTTTCTCTAATAAGCCTAAGTCTCTTAATTGTTGGCGTTTTTTTTCTAATTGATTGAGTTCTTCTTGAAGTTCTTCTTTTGTTAAATGCTCGGATAGCCTTGTCTTCATTAATCTAACAGGAAATGTTCGATCTAATGATTGTGATAGTTCTCCAAATCTAGCTAATAGACTTTCGATATTAATAGTTAATTCATTTGAATATTCCTTCACTACAGATATTAATGGTGATATTCTTCTTCGAGATGAATGTCTTTGAATTTTCTCATCTGAAATTTTTAATAATCGTTGAGTTTCGATTAAGTGTATGGGTAAATTCTTACTATATTCAGTCAATTCTTTGTGTTCTTCTAATTTCAGTTCTTTTCGGACTGAAGGAGGTAGTCTTGGTAGGACCACATCGCCATATCGTGAAATTATTTCACCTAATGTGAGTTTTTCATCCGTAGGTATCCAAATCCATGAATCAAGATCTACTCTATGCAATGGTAATAAATCTTCAAGCATACTTGTAGGTAATCCTAATTTTTTTAAATCAATAAAACGAAAAGGTTTATTAATTATATGACCATCTTTTTGAAATCTTAAAGTAATTTCATTTATATCTGAAGATTCATCTTTAATTAATGTAATTTTTTCCCCATTTTCAAATTCGATTTCAAATTCTTTAAACGGGATGTTAAAAAAGATATTATATTTTCCATTAAATAATCCATCGATAAATTTCAAGATAATAGTCTTTCCAAATCCATTTGGACCATGAATTATTGTAACTTTTTCTTCTAAATTAAATGGAATTTTATGATTAAAAAGTCCAAATAAATTAACTACATTAATCTGCTTAATTCTCATTTAAATCACCTTACTAGTTTATATTATGTAAAATTAATAAAAGATTATTTCGGACTTCTATCTTATTTCTAAAATATATTATTCAATATATTTTTATTATT
>JBHLLE010000623.1:2667-3149 GCA_048885945.1 Candidatus Hermodarchaeota archaeon
TTTAAGTTTTTAAACTAAAATAGTTCAGTTCCAAAAAATCAATTAAAACTACAATCTAATTAATTAAGAAATAATATAATATAAAAGAAATATAATATAGAGAGTATTTATATTTTTTCAACAAAATAGATCCAGTATTTAGCTTTTTTCTGAGGATCAAAAAGGTTGTTTTTGATGTAATCGGAAGGAAGGTTTATTCTAAATTGTCCTGATGGTTGGGCAACTTTTGCTGAAAAGGGAATGTAATTTTTAAGAAGCGGTTTTAACTGCTGTAATTTTTCAATATTGTTGGTTTTAATTTTGTTTTGCTCAGGAGTCTCTTCGATGGGATATATAAAATACTCCTTATTAGGATTGATTATTCCCGTCTTAAAAGGAGAATTGGGCACATTAAAATGAAATTGTCTAGAACTTGATTTACTCGTTTATATTGGTTGGTTTCTATGGGTACTAAGCATAATATTCGGTTTCGTACCAATGTA
>JBHLLE010000624.1:0-1158 GCA_048885945.1 Candidatus Hermodarchaeota archaeon
TTGAACATTTTAATCACATTTATATCTATTCTGATGGTAAGATAATCGAAAAATATCCAACTTATCGAGGTTTAGGTTATCGATTTTCTTAAAACTAAAATAATTATTTCTTTTTAAAATTTTAAATAGATTTAAGAAAACTCTGAGATACGCTGGGAATATCAAAATCAAAATAATTTCTTATTATATTTAGTAAAAATTCCAAATAGGCGCTACTTATTTTAATATCGTTGATTTCTTCAACCTTTTTTGAAATTTCAATAGTATTAACTTTCTTAACTTGATTTGACTCATTTATAATATCAACCATAGATTTTGAAAGATGAAAAGCTTTTACTATATCATTTTTTATTAATTGTAAACTGGTATTTAAATCGCGTTCAGAAAAGAATCTGAGAACGATTTGCTTTTCGACATTTATTTTTTTTGGATTAAGAGATTTATCAGGGTTTTTAAGTATTTCATTCTCCTCCAGAACTATATAATTTCTAAAGTCCTTAGTTTTTTGCTTGTATTCTTCTTTTGATGTGAAATCAATACTTATATCAAAAGTCTCCTGAGTTATATATTTAAAAAAATTTAAGGTGATCTCGTTTAGGAATAAATCGTCTGAAATTACTAATACTTTTTTTTTAAAAAAAATGGATTTTAGAATGTAAGTAATTAATATTGCAGGTACATTTAATTTAATTAGGTGTAGATTATTTAAATATCGCTCTGGGACTTTTCTTTTTTCCTCCTCAATAGATTTGATTTTTGGAATTTGTATTTGATAGTCCGCCGTAAAATAATCTCTAATTTTTATATTTCTGTCTACATAAGTGATAAATGAATGTGAGCATATAGTTCCAGAGGGAACATTTATTGCTAAAAGACCTCTTTTTACATTTTGTAATATCTCTTCGGAAAAACTAATTAATCCTTTTTCAGAACATATTGGACATTGAACTTCAATTTCTGTCAAGATTATCACTTAATTCCGTCAAATACTAGTAATTTTACTCGTTATTTAATTTGAATATAAATTGAGATTATCTATTTTTATTTTAGTGTGAAATTATTTTAATTTATTTATGTAATATTTTTGCAAAGAATATTCGATATATAATAATAAAAAGAATTTTAATTAAATCTGACATAAAAGTATCCTTCATAATA
>JBHLLE010000624.1:1168-3143 GCA_048885945.1 Candidatus Hermodarchaeota archaeon
CGAATTATTTTAATAACATTTTTTCATTTTTGTAGAAAAAAATTATTAGAATAATTTTTATGTGAGAAACTCCAAAAATGAGTAGATTATGAAGAAATTGATCGTACAGAAAACTGATGTGTTCAATGAATAGAAAAAGTAAATTAATAATATTTTCTAAAATATTGTATTATTTAATATATTCTATTAAAAAATTTTCATTCTTCTGAATAATTAATAAATAGGCTATTTTAAAAAAAATGATTTTTTTTTCGAAATTATTATAAATAGTGAGATATAGATATTTCTCGAATAAATAGTAGAAATTACTCATAATTTAGTAGTGAAAAAAATGTCTGAAAATGAAAAAGAAACATTTATGGCAAAAAAAACGCTCAGAATTGTACAAATCGCTGGTGCCGCTATTTTTGGTGCATTATCTATAGTGATATCTGCATTAACTACACCTATTATTCCCAGAATTCCAGGTTGGGGTATGGCTATTTTTGATCCAGTATCTATTATTTGGATGATATGTTTTTTGATTTTTGGGCCTCTTGCTGGAATTTTGTGTTGTATTATCGGGGCATTCGGATTGCTTTTATTTGATCCTACGGGAATAGGTCCATTTTTTAAATTTATCGCAACTATTCCTTTGATAATTGTACCAACTTTAATATTGAAGTTGTATAAGAGAAAAGTAGGAGAGTTTAATAGCCCTAAATTGAAAAATCTAAAGAATTTTGCCCTTACAGGAATTATTGCACTTGTTATTCGAATTATAATTATGGTTTTTGCAAATGTAGTATTTTTTATGTTTTTTACAAGTTTATTCGCCTGGGCAGAAACACCAGCTAGTACACAAGCTTGGATTCTAATAATAATTTTTGCATTAGTAGTAAATGCATACCAAGGAATATTAGACCTAATCATTCCCTATTTAGTAGTATACAAGACGCAACTTGACGAAAAATTCGAAATTTGGTAATAAATTAATTATCCATTTTTTTTTAATTATTCTTAAATCAAAAATAAAAGGATTAAAAATTTCTTCGTTTGAATTAATCCGTCCAGAAATCTTTTGCTAGTTTCCGTCGTCTTTGCCAGAGACTATCTTTTTGAGTGAATCCCAGTACACCTTTACCTTGGTCTGCATCCTTTATTTTCCACAGACCGCTAACTGCTCCCGTTAATCCTGCAGAAAGAGCTTCAAATCCTTGTGCTGTATAAAGATCACATTCCACACCTCGATTGATTATGAATTTTAATTGCCTCATTCCTTGTTGATTTTTTAATTTCAGCACTTCTAATAATTTATCAACTTCTATATCAAGTTGATCATTTGGCACGATTCTATTCCAAAGATTCCATTCTACAGCACGTTGAGCTTGATGGAGGGCGCCAATAAGATTTATTTCTTTCGCTCTACGCCTACCTATAAGGCGAGCTAGCCTAGTAGTTCCTCCCCATCCAGGCGTTATACCAACATCAACTTCAGGCATGCCCCATTTAGCTCGTTCAGTAGCAATAACAAAATCAACGGCCATTGTAATTTCTAAACCCCCACCTACAGCATAACCATCTACTGCAGCAATAGTTATTTTATCTAGTTCTTCAAGTTGATTAGCCATATTTTGATAATATCGGGCTCGACGAGTTATATCGTTAGCATCCCCCCATTTTATCATTTCAGTAATGTCATCCCCTACGCAGAAATTTTCCCCCGCTCCTCTTATAACCAGAAATTTTAGTTTTGTTGATTGGCGCACTATTTCAATTGCCGAGACTAATTCGTCTGAAAGCTTCATACTTAAAGCATTTAGGACTTTTGGACGATTTAAAGTGATCCAAGCTACTTGCTCCTTCTCTTCGTAAATTATTTGTTCGAATTTCATAAATTACAATTAATTAATTTAATATATAAAAATTTTTAGATACGAGAAAATATATCCATTCTCAATAGTTTTCTCAGTTTAAATAATGTAGAAAAAAGATA
>JBHLLE010000625.1:0-3135 GCA_048885945.1 Candidatus Hermodarchaeota archaeon
CTTCTAAATTATGGTTATTCAGAAAGAATTAGATTAAAATTCTTTCATCTCATAAATAAAAAAAGTTTATTAAGAAATTTTATAAGAACCAAAAAATTTAAAAAATTTTCAGAAGTTTTCCATTTATTAGATGATAGATATTCAAAAAAGCTATTTATTAAATTAATATTCAAATACATTATTGCCAGAGAACATTTTGCATGGAAATATTATTATGATGATTGGACAAAAACAAGCTTTGAAGAAATTAAACATTTAATAAAAAAAAGGAGATATTTTCTCTCGGGAAATAAATACTTTGATTTATACAATTTAAAAGAGATAGGTTTTCCAATTGAACTTATTTTAGATGTAACCTCAGTAAGAACAATTTTTTTATTTCAACAATATAAGTACCACAGAAATAATAATGTAGTTGAAACTGGCGAGGGAGATGTTGTATTAGACGCAGGTGCAGGTTGGGGAGATACAGCATTATATTTTGCGAATAGGGTTTTTCCTTCAGGGAAAGTTTATACTTTCGAATTTATTCCACATAATGTTAACATTTTATCTAAAAACATAAATTTAAATCCAAAATTTAAAGATATTATAAAAGTTATTAAAGTTCCTTTATGGAGCACATCAAACAAAGAACTAGAATATATTGATATTGGAACTAGTAGCAAAATCATTCAATCAGCAAGTAAGAAATCTGATTTTTTAGTTAAAACAATATCTATCGATGACTTTGTAAAGCAGAATAATATATCTAAAATTGACTTTATTAAAATGGATATCGAAGGCGCTGAACTTGACGCATTAATAGGAGCAAAAGAGACGATTATTAAATATAAACCTATTTTAGCAATTTGTATCTATCATCTTATAGATCATTATTACCAGATTCCTAAATATATTCATTCACTAAATCCTAATTATAAATTATATATTGATCATTTTAGTACTGGTTTTATTGAAACGGTTTTATTTGCTAAGATCAATTAATGAAAAAGATATATATTAGAATCTAATGAGAGACTTAAGGTAAACAACTTAACAAATTTAGTTTAATTCAGCTTTCAAATATGAAATTTGAAATAAATACTATTCCTTCCCTCGTTAGAGATTTATCTGCAGAAAAAATTAAATCTATGCAGGAAGAACTGAAACGTGTTAGAATATTTTTTACTAAAAAGTGGTGTGCTTAATGGATACTTCAGAAAATGTCATAATCCTCAATTTATTCAAATATAAATTTTGATAATTTTACTCTTTTAAATAAATGTTTAAAATTAGTAATAATTAAAACCATCTTATTTTCTATAATTTACAAAATAGATTTTAGATTCTTTCTCTATTATTCTGAGTAATTTAAAATATAGTATTTTTATTTGAATTATTTCGCGGAAGTTGAAGATTCTTAAAGAATTGAAAATAAATAATGAAATTACAAAAGATAGGAATATCTTGAAGTTCATTCATTATGTTCTTAAGATTTTAGTAATTTTTATTTAAAATGTGAGATATTCTCATATATATTAGAAAAAAGGATATATATCTTAAAAATAATTAAAGTGAAAGTAGACAATAGAAAAATTTCCATAGCAATTCCAACCTATAATAGCTCCGAATTTATCCTAAATGCATTAAGTTACATAATTGATGACGAAAGAGTAAATGAAATAATAATTAGTGATGACCATTCGAATGATTATCGAAAACTTATTTCGAAAATAAAGGATATTTCTCCTAAGATTAAAATATTTAGAAATAAACACAATCTTGGTGGTTTTGGAAATAAATATCAAGCAATATCGAAATGCAAGAATAAAAGAGCAATACTTTTAGATTCAGATAATTCCTTAACTGAGAATTATATTGATAAATTATTCGAGATATCTAAATGGAATTCTGAAATCATTTATTGTCCCGATTTTGCAAAACCAAATTTCAATTACAAGAAGTTCTCAGGAATGGTCATCAACAAAGAACTCACTAGAAAAATATTAATTGATCAAAAAGGAAGTAATTTCGGGATATTCTTAAATACTGGAAATTATTTTGTTGACATACAAAATTATATTAAATGTATTCGTGGTAAAGAGAATGTGAAAGTTCATTCTGGTGATGTTATCTCATTTATTTCTTTGTGGTTACAAAATAATTACTCACTTTACATTGTTCCTGGTTTAGAATATAATCATCGAATTCATAAAAAAAGTTATTCAGTAAATACATCTGGAAGAGGTGAAAGAATTATAAGAGATAATCTTAAGGCTATTATCAATAATCGAGAATATAAATTTAAATACAAACGCAATGTGTTATATGAAAAATTAGAAAATATATTCTTTAAATATTTTGATCAAAATAAATTATTACAATATATATATCCTATATTGAGTAATACCATATTACGCGAGAAATCAGATTAAAGGTAATTGCTATTTACTTTAATTTTGGATAGGATTTTTAAATATTGATAAGATATTTATATGTAAAATATCGTTCTATTAGAAAACAATAAAAAGTTTAGATACTTGTATTTTAATAGTTGAATAATGATTATTAAATTCAGTTTAAAGATAGGTTAGAACCCAGAGATAATTAAAGGGACAGTTAAATTAATAGAAAATGAAGATCATATTTAATAGCCGAATATCTGATTGGTATTGGCAAATATACGATGAATTATCAAGAAACCATGAATTAATTCTACCTGATAATTATAAAGATACTTCAGACAAAAATGCTCTAATGAGTCTTGACGTTTTAGAAAAATGCGTAAAGGAAAATAAAGATGTAGATTTAATTTTTGATTTTCGGACAATTCTACCTGGTATTATTCAATGGGTAGAAGACCGTAAAATGAATACTCCTATATTTAAATTAGCTATAAACGCAATAAATAGATCATACGTTGCAAAAATGTCTCTTTATACAAAAATATGGTATGTTGAAAGGTATGCTAAACCTTTAATGGATAAATATAAAAAAGAAAATACAATATTTTTAGGAATGGCAGCAAATCCCTATATTTTTTATCCAAAAAAAATAGAAAAAGTATACGATGTGGGTTTTTTTGGGCGACATTATGGAGAGCGAGCTTATTGGTGTAATGAAATACGAAAATTTTGTTTAAAAAATAATTTC
>JBHLLE010000626.1:0-3134 GCA_048885945.1 Candidatus Hermodarchaeota archaeon
TGAAACAATTAATAAGTTTTTTAATGATATACCAAAAATCCTCCTAGATGAATTAAGAAAGAATAGTTTAATTCTCAATAAATTAGAATATAATCATATTATTGCAAGTATAAGTTATCTAAGTTCAATAATTTGTAATAAGCAAATCACTAAGAAAAATAATTTAAATATACCACATATTCCAAAATCTGATGCTCGAGCATTAATAAAAAATTTCTTAGAATATATTGATAATGATATCATTAAATTTCTATTAGAAAAAAATATTTTATTATCTGAAACTAAATACGATCCGATTAATACAATAGCATTTTACGATGAAGATCAAACTATAAGAGCTGTTAGATTACAAGATGATTTGCTCCAAAAGATATGGAATGGTTTACCTCCAATTGCTCAAAAAAATCAAAAAATGAAAAGATATTTCAAATATAAAATTGATAATCCTCCATTAACTTTACTAATACCGTTTATTTCTGAGCATAGCTATTTGATTGATTATGTGAAGGGACATGGTGTTTCACCAGTTGTAAAAATCCCAAAAGTTATTGATAAGGATTTAGCATATCTTCTTGGAGCTATTAGAGACGGTGGAATACATTATGATTTTAAAAACAATGCATACAAAATCCACTTTGAACAAAAGTCGTTTGCTTATTTAGAAGAGGAAATACAACCTAGATTAGAGCGAGTCTTTGATTTAGAAACTTACATCACATCTAGACCTGATAATGTTTATCAAGTCCAATTTGCATCAAAACCACTCTACTTATTACTTTCTAAATGCTTCGGAATGAGAGAAATACACCAATTTTGGAGAACACCTATTTTAATTGAAAACGCCGATCTCTATATACAAAAGGAATATATCAAAGGATTTTTTGATGCTGAAGGAACTTATGAACACTTATATCATTCTTGGTTTAAATATGATGAATGTGAACCATTAGAATTCATTTCAAAAGCTTTAAATGATAAATTTTGCATTAGATGCACTGAACCAAGAATTATAAAAACCAATGATGAATTTAATAGATTTACTGCTTATCAAATTTATATTAATGATTTTCATAAATTTCAGAGACTTATAATGGCATCTTAATATTAATATTTATATTTATTAAGATAAAAATCCTTGATTCTTGAACCAAGTAATTTTGATGATTGGAATATTCTATTTATGATTTATATTAGAGAAAAATAAGATTATAATAAAACTATATTTACCTTAAAATTACTTTTAAAATATTTTGCTGAAAATTTTGATAAATAGGAACAATTATATCATCCTTTTAAAGATATGGGGAATATTAACAAAGCTATAAATGTATTAAAGTCTTAATTTAAAACTGCTAATTTATGATGTTATTCTATTTTGTTTTAAATATCGTTCGATTAAATCAAGGATAACTTCAGCTTTTATTACAACACCCAAATCCATATATGGTTTATTTTTATTCCAAATTTGTCCATCAATATTTTTAAAGCCCGTTGATAAAACACCAAGAAAAATTGTTCTAATTCCCATGTAGAGCTTACCGTTTAATGTATAACCTCCATCATTACAAATAAAAACAGGGCTACCACTAGAACCCGGGAAAATAGCTCCATCAATTAGAAAAACGGGTCGTTCCATATAATTAATCATAATTGGAGTAGCCGTAATACCTTTTCTGATAAGTGGAATGTTATTTTTTTTATCATATATATCCCTAGGGTATCCAATAAAAAACACATCTTCTATAGGATTAATATTTTCATATTTATTAATTAAAGTAATTCTTTTAACAATATTTTGAATAAAAGGAAGTTGATCTTCACCTTTCTTTTTTCTTAAAGATTTTAGAACAGGTGTAAAAGGATAAATTGCAAGATCGATATCCTTATTTGGATGCTTAAACCATTCAAAATTAAAATCTTTTAGGTTTATTGAAAATTTATTTCCAAATCGAATAGTATCTTTATCTATTCTTTTATTAAATGATAATTTTAATTCAGAAGCGTTCTCAATTACATGTTTATTTGTAACAAGAAAAATCGAATATTTCCCCAACATATCACCGCTTTCAATCTTATATTCAAAAAAACTTCCTGTACCAATCGTACTTTTTCCATTTTTTTTGATATTGGTAATTTTAACGGTAGTAAAAAAAATTCGTTCTTGGTCTGATTTAATTTTTAATTCTTTCATAGCTTTAATTTACTTCTTTTTCAACAATAATTTAAGAATGTACATTTATCTAATTTTATATTTAAAAATTGAGGAATAATTAGTTTTTAAGAAAAAGTGATAGAAAATAAATGATAAGACATAGTTAATTTATTAATATATATGTTAAAACCTAAATGATTTTAAAAAAGATAAGGTATGTTCCTGATCTAAGATTTTTTTTTAATTTTTTTTTATCCAATTGTTAATACTACTCTAAACTGCAATTTGGTTTTTAATCTTGCAATAGTTAATATCTCTATGAATTATCAGTATAAGTTAATTTATTGATAAAAAGTAATAGCATTTTTTATTGATAAATAGGTAATTCTATGGAATATGTTTTTATAAAAAATGAGAAAAAAAAAAGAATTTTTATGTTTTTACTACGATGTCTAAAATCCCTGCGAGAATAAGGAGAATTCCCTGAACGATACAAAACACTACAGTTCCTGCACCAACTGAACCAACCGATACAATAATTAGTATTAACATTATAATTCCTATTATTATTAAAATATATTGTTGGTAAGGGATTTCGTTAATCTTTAAGATTATAATTATAAGAACTACTGCGAAAATTAGATATAAAAATACATAATAATCGTAGGGTGGTGTTATAAACTCCATTATAGAAAAAAGTATGAACAGAATTGCCGAAATAATTAGTAAAATTCTTATAATTAAGATTTTTTTCGTTTCTTCCATGTTTACCATTTTTTTTATTGTTTTTATTTAAATTTTTAATGTTAGTGATATTGATTTTTTTTTTATTTAAAACTATCATACCAACAAATGTTTTTTTAGACTATTAAAGTTAAATCAGGTAATCAGAAACGTCTTGTCATTTAAAGTTGTATTTTAAATAATAATTATTATTTCAGGTTTTTTTTAAAAAAGATATTGGGTGTGTTCCTGAGCAAAG
>JBHLLE010000627.1:0-3132 GCA_048885945.1 Candidatus Hermodarchaeota archaeon
TAATATAATATATAAAAAAAGTGAACAAAAATAAAGCAATACAAAAAAGCGGTCCTTTATAGCATTATTTTTATTTTTATAATTGGTATTGGAACACTGAATCTGAGAGAATATATAATCACAAGAAATAGCACGGATAACATTAAAAAAAATTATGATAACGATTATATAAAGAACCCAGAAACACTATTAAAATCGTCTTCAGGAGAAAATTATGAGATAATTGAAAGTGTTTTAGATAATAAGAACGAGACATATAATAATTTAGGTTTTGTTCCACAAATATATGATTCTTCAATACAAGGAGCATACTATGCTCTTTTCATATTAGATACGATTAACAGGTTAGATGAGATTGATCCAACGAACATTTCAAATCATATAATGTCGTTTTACAACGATTCTTTAGAGATGTTTATAGATAAGTATGCGTATAGATATTTGGATTCAGATCTTACAGATTTTGAGAATATTTATCCGTATTCATCGTTACTGGAAGTAAACTGCTATGCTCTTCTCTCATTAGATATTTTAGATTTATTAGAAAGTACAATTGATACTCAAGAAGCGATTTCGTTTATTTTAAGTTGTTATAATCCAAGTATGGGAGGATTTATTGGGCAACCATATTCTTCGGAATTACATCCATTTTTCAAAGAAGCCACAGCAGAAATGACGTATTTTGCAGTGAAAACATTAAATATTCTAGGATACTCTTGGAGTTCAGGAGAAATAGATGAGATTGTAGATTTTATTGAATCTCTACAATCACTCGTAAGTGGTGGATTTTATAATAATTATACAGAAGATGATGCAACATATTATGTCAAGACTAATTTACTCTATTCATACTATTGTTTGAAAACCTTAGAAACTTTTAGTTACGAAGATTCTATAGAAACTGATGAATTTTATTTGTTTTTAGATGGATTATACGATAATGAGGAGAATTATTTTAAAATGTCAATTTCAATTACAGATACAGGATTTTGTGAAATTCCTGCTACAGGACTTGGACTTCAAACCGCAGAAATCACGGAATATTCAAATTACGACCGAAATGGAGTTATATCCTTCCTTATGCTTAATAGAAATGCGTGGGGGATCTGGGATAATTCAAGATCGTATCCTTATCATGAACTTATCGATACCTTTCAAGTCCTGAGATCGCTCTCCGAAGTCGGAGAAGTTAATCAATTAAGTTCTTCAGATAAGGACCAAATAGCTTCCGCTTTAAAATATTATAAGCAGTATAATGGAGGATATGCTCTACTTTCTAATGACTACATGTCTTTAAGTCTTCTTTATACTATAGCAGAATCTTTTTGGTTGTTCGATCGTCTTTCCGATTTTGATTTTCAAGAGATATATGATATGATAGAACATTCTTATTTAAATAATAGAAAAAGTTTTACCAGCAGTGTTGGATTAAACGCATCTAAAACCATTTTTCGATCCCATCCAATCGAATATTACACTTCTTCAAAAAATGTGCTATTTAAAGATATTGGCGAGATTTATTCTCACGAATCCACATTTTACGCATTAGACACGTTAGAAAAAATTCATATGTTTGATAATTTTATGAGCTCACACGATCTCACCGAAGTTTTAGATGCTATTATCGATTCACAGTTTATAAATCCTTCCTATGACAACTCTGGTGCGTTTTTACCTTCTTATCTCTATAAATTAGAAGAACTTGAGTTTCAAAATAACAACATCTTTTTACAATATTCTTTCTACGCAATCAAAACACTTGAGTTATTAACAAATGGTCTTAGTATGGGACCCATAACGGACTTGAACTTTGACAAGAATGCTTTATATACCTACATGTTTGAAAAAAGCCCAAATTCAATTTTCATTGATCCAAGATTTAGCAACGACATTGAGACAATTTTACAAAATACTTATTATATGATATATATTTTAAATGCTCTTGATATGTACAATTTAGACGATCAAAAAATCAAAAGCTTTGTTATCCAAAACCTTGACTATTCAAATATTAAAAATATATATTATTCGTATAAAATTATAAAAATTCTAAATCTCGATATCTCCTTTGATTTCGAGCTGACGCAAGCTTTAATTCAAGACATCTATAATGATACTCTCTACGAGTTTTACAGAACAACAGATAAGAATGAGATCGAGCAAGAAATCATTCTTTGGATTACTGATATGGCCAAAAACGATCCTATTAAAATCAAAGCTTATTTTCCTAAATCAGTATATGCAGGAAATTCTATTAACATTACGGTAACAATAGGGAATATTGCATTAGATGAGTTTGGAGATTATATAGTTGTGAAATTCGAAACAGAATATAAACCAATTGAAGATATCGTATTAAATCGTCTATCAAATGGTAGTTATTCAAAGGATATAGAGATACCGGCAGAGTTCACCGAGTCTAAAATTGATGCGAATATCACAGTGTATGACGTAAACGAAGTGGTAAGCGTTCAAGCGATTACAATTGACATTATATTAGCTACAATTACATCCTCTGAATCAACCAGTAGTAAAGATTCTGGTGCTATTAGAGATCCAGAATATGAAGAAAGTTATCAAAGTGCGATCCCAATTATGCTAGGAGTTATTTTTATTCCTGTTATGATGATGGTTATCGCGAGTAAACGAGGGCGCAAATTAAAATCAAGAGTTATAAGTAATTAATTTTTTTCTTCCATTTCTTTATTAGTTTTTTAAAAATGCACTAAAAAATTACATTTAATTCAGTGAGATTTATTGGAAAAAGCAAATTTTAAAAAAGATTTAGCTCCATATTTTTTATTTGAATGTAAAAAATGTAAAAGGGTATTATATGTCAAATCTTCTCAAAAAACAAAAAAGTGTTTAAATTGTGGAGCTGTTCATTTAGTTCAAAATATTAAAAATATATATAAAATAGTTCATAGTTTAACTGAGGCCATAAACCAGGTTAAGGTTGAACAGAATCAGAAATGTATCTTAGAACTTAGTAAAGAACCGGAATTAAGAGCTATGAACGATTATAATATTTCTATTAGTAATAAACCTAATCAGAATTATAACAGCAAAGAAAATTTGAAAAAAAGGACGAATAATAATTATTATGAGTTGGTTAAAACTAACCTAATAAAT
>JBHLLE010000628.1:0-3115 GCA_048885945.1 Candidatus Hermodarchaeota archaeon
ACCTTCAAGATTAAATGTGAATGGTTTAGGGGATTTAAGAAATGGTGCTGATTTCTCGATTATGGAAAACAGAAACATAGGGTCATATTCAATAGAAGAATATATATCTTTTAATCTTAGAATAGTATTCCTAATCGTTTGTAATTCAAGGGGAGTGAAGTATTGATTTAGAAATTTATCTACTCCTAGGACTATACCATATAGACCCGCAGTAGGTTCTATATATTTTATTTTAGACTCATATTCCATTTCTCCCGAAATTAATATTTGATTATATGTATTCCAAGAGGTACTAAGTATTTTGTGTCCATTTTTATCGATTTGGAAAGATTTTGGATCTCGTATTGCTTGCATGAACTCAAGGATTATATCTTTATAGGGAATAAATAAATTTCTCATAAACGTACCTTGAATAAACGTAATTTTATTTTCTGATTTTAATGACATATCAATTGGTACTTTGAATAGTTTTTCACCAACTATGACATCTCTATCATTTTCCAATGTTATATTTATTGAAGTAGCAAGATGATCATATACATAATCAGCTAAAACCAACCCTGTTAAGAGCCGATTATCGGTTATGTATCTTCCTGATTGTAACTCAAACTTAGTGTAATAATAACCTAAACCAAATAAGCAATAGCTTGTCCCTATATCAGTTGAAATGGCGCATTCCAATCCAGCTAAAAAAATAACAAGATCTTGAGAAATACTAGAAACTTGATGATTAGCATATTCACCTAGAGTAGGATATCCAAGCAAGCTTCCCCAGCTTGGGATAACAAGAAACATGTTATGAGGAATAATTTTGCTTTTGACGATTTGATTTGACATAGACTTTTTTCAAATATTAATTGAATTCCTATTTTAAAATGTGAGTTCTTCCTATTTAATTCTTACTTGATTCTATGTTCAATTTGTACAAAAATATCACTATTAATAATTTAGAACAAGTAAGAAAATATTAAAAAAAAGATAGAAAAAAATTACTTTTATTCAGGTTGGTTCTTCTACTAATGATTCTTTCAATTTATCTGCTAATTTATCTAGTTTATTTGCGGTAGCAGCAATTTCTTCCATTGATGCAGTTTGTTGTTCTGCAGAGGCACTTATCCCCTCCATTGTACTACCAACGTTTTGAATCATGTTAATTATGTCATTAATTTCAGTGTAGGAACCAGATATTGCGTTTTTTGAATTCTCTGCTAGTTTTCTAACCTCACTAGCTACAACAGCAAATCCACGACCATGTTCACCAGCTCTTCCGGCTTCAATACTGGCATTTAAAGCTAAAAGATTAGTTTGTTCGGAAATGCTGGTTATAATTTGCATGATATTTCTAATTTTGTTAGATGCCTCCATTATTCCTTGAGTCATTCTTACAGTATCCTGTGTAGAACTGGAGATTTCTTCAGAAGCAGCATTTACTTCACTCGCACTCGCTGCTAATTCTGTTGCGACATTTGATACATTTATACTAGTATCTGAAGCAGTTGTCAGTACGGTTTTTAATGTTTCATTTGCCTTATGTATTTTATATTCAATAATAGCAACCATTCCCATTACTAAATAAATTGTGTCCATATAAGTCATAGCGAAATTATTAAAATCAGTCCCGGTAGTTCCAGATGTACTAACTATAGCACCAATTAAACTTAGTATCCCCCCTATAAAATTAAGACAATAAAATGCATGTAATAGTGATCTTTTCTTTAAGTATAGCCGAACCACTAGAATTAAGCATGTAATTAAAAGTCCTAACATCATCATATAGAATCCAAAAGTTATTGCCCCTGTCAGTCCTGCTGCTTGAAGATATTTGACATTGCTTTTACCCATCTTTTTTACTTTTATAAATGTTTGATAATACTCTTTGAAAACCGCAAATAATAAGATAAAAGTACCTGAAGAGAAAAGAATCATTGCCACAGGATTTACCGTATTACCTACTTCTTGTGGAAAAGCATTGATGATATATCCTATAGTGGTGATTAGACATGACAAAAACCAAAATTTTAATTCTTTTCTTTTTCTATATGCTAGAAAAAAGATAATCGAAGCAAAACTCATAACAATTGCATGTAGAAAATTCATCAAATTGAAAACAGCCATATTTTTCACGTTATTGAAATTTTAAATAATGTGTGTAAAAAAAGTTTTTTTGCATAAAAAGTAAAAAGTTTTATATTTAAATTTTCTTTTTTACATAAAAAAATCAATTTTTAACAAGAGTTATAAATATAAACCTTTTTTTACGTTCTCGAGTGGAATTGGTTGAGTTTGATTCTCATTGAAATCCAAAATAATCCACAGTAAAATCAAAATATTTTGATTATTCTAATTAAACAAGGTATATAGATATTTAACTATAATACCTTAAAAAATATAAAACTTGTAATGATATATTAGAATTTATAGTAATTTAGACGTAAAATCGTGATTAATATGATAGAAAAGAATTTTTTAAAATTTCTCTTCGAAAAAAAAATTGAGGAAGACCAAGTAACAGTTTTTATTTCAAGATTGAACGAGTTCGATAAACACTTAAAAAAAGATAAATATTCTATTGATTCAATCCCTTCTGGAGAAATTGTTAAATATTCAAGTTATTTAGTTGAAAAAAATCCCGATCATGTATTGGATTTCTTACGAGCTTTAATTAATTATGCTAATTTCTTAAAAAAGTATGATTATATAATAGAGATCATCGATATCTCAGAATCTTACAACGCAATGGATAATCTTTATGAAAGAATTGCTGAAAAGCATGGAAAAAATCTAAGAGACGAAATTTTTGAAGGAATTGAAATTCCGTTGTTGGGAGTAGATCCCGAGAAAAAACCTAAATTTACAAAGGTAATTTTGAAAAGGTTAGAAGAGAAAATTGGAGAAGAAAAAACAATAGAGTTATTAAAACCTTGTTTACATGGGCGTCCTGGATCACTCGAAAAAGACAGAGAAGATTTCTTAAGATTAAATAATATTGATGAATTTTTGAAACTCAAAAAGCTAGAATTGATTGAAAGGCTTCAAAAACATCAAAAAGAGGGTACTCTTGAATTTGCTCAATATATAGATGATGAAGTAATTGATTTTTTAAAAAATACACCTT
>JBHLLE010000629.1:0-3113 GCA_048885945.1 Candidatus Hermodarchaeota archaeon
TCTAACTGATTAATAATTTTATCGTAAATACCTAAGGCTTCTGTTAAATCACCTTTATTTAACGCATTTAATCCATTTTTACTTAAAGTATCAATATTAATTTTTATTTCCTCCATGCGATAGAGTTCTAATAGTCGATATTGATAGTTTATAGTTTTGGTTTCTAATGTACCAATATTCCATTTAATTAAATCTCCACCTTTAAAACTTGAAATGTCTGCTGGAATTAAGTTTTGGGGTTCTTTTATAAAATGCAAGTAATAGAGAGGGATAATATCCTCTACTATTAAACCGTGAATATTCTGTCCGAATGAATTAGTAAATGGAAGTTTTGCCTCGTAAAGACCCTCTAAATTTAATGTGTTTAATTTAGAATGAGTTTTTATAATTTTCAATTGGTCTTCCAACATAAAAATAACTGTTCGAGAAACTCTCCTTCGTAGATCATAGTTTATATTTATTTCTTCGTTTGGAGGAATGTCTTGAATTTTCCATTCAAATTCTAGACCATTTTTAGTAAGCGTTTTATCAGGTAAATTTTTTGGGGGTTCACCATTCAATTGAATATCAGTAATCTCGTAATTATAAGGAATTAAATCAGTTAATATTGCCTCTTCAATTACATCATCAAATGGATTTGTAAATCCTGTTTTAACGTTATATTCAATAATATCTTCTTCTTCTTTTTCCTTTTTTTCAATTTTGATTTCTTGTTCAAGCTCAAGAGATTCCCCTGAGGTGCTTTTTAGAAGTGATTTAGTAGAAATTTCTTCCTTGATTTCGACTCGATGTTCGTTTAATAATCCTCCAAATTGTTCTAACATCTCATTAACATCATCTGATAGATTATCAATAATATCGCTTATCGCAAAATCCTCAATTAACGGTAATATATTTTCATCTACTTCAATCACTTTTTTAAGTTCATTAGCCTTTTCTAATAATTCTTTTTGCTCGTCCTTCTTCTTTTTTTCAATATCTTCTAATTGAGATTTTATTTTGTTTAAATTCTGTGTATAAGAGAGTATTATGTCGTTATTATCAAGAATTTTTGCCTTTTCTATAATTTTCTCACAGTTAATTAAAGCTGCATTCAATAGATTTTTTGTTTTATTTTCATTGAATTGTTTTTCTAAAGATTTAATCTCTTCTTCTATTTTTAAAAAGTTTTGTTCTGCCGTAATTAATTCTTCTTTTAATTCTTGTAATTTCTTATTATATTCTAAGATATCTTTATCTTGGATTTCCTCTAATGTTGAATCTATTTTATGGAGGGCTTCTTTAAATTGATAATTGTTTTTTAAATTAATACTTTCCTCGATCGATTTTTCTATATTACCAATGGTTACGTGTTTTATTTTTAATTCTACGAATTGAGTCTCTATTTGTTTCCAGTTGTTTTTTACATTATCATCCGAAATTCTTAATAATAGCTCCTTTGCTTCATTTAATATTTCCTCTACTTCTGAAATCTGAATTTTTTCAATACATACTTTAATTTTCTTGTTTAATTTTTCGAGTTCATTGGTTGCAAATTTCTGGTCTTTTATAAAAATATTCCACTTATTTTCTTCATCTTTAAATAATTCTTTTGCTTCAGAAATAATGGATAAATCAAAATCTTCATTATACTTTAGTTTGAGCTCTTCAATTAAGTTATGAGCTTCAATTATATCGCTGGGCTTGTTAGTTTCTATTAATTTTTCATAACTCGTTTTTACACTTAATACGTTTTTTTTGACTTTATCCACGTCCGTTTTAAGTTTAAATTTTTCTGTGAGTTCTTCGATGAGATCTCTTTGTTCTCTTTCAAGAGCTTCGTCATTTATTTTTTGAGACAATTCAATGATTTTATTAGATATTTTAATTGCTTCTTCGTAGGATTCAGATTCAATCAAATTATTTTGCTTATCTACGTTTGAATTTATTTCATTTAGAATTGGAGCTAATTGTTCCTCTTGCTTCTTTAGATGGGCATTCATATCATCCCAGGTAAATCCAATAAATTGAAAAAAATCAGATGGCTCAGATCCAGACTCTATTGTTATGTTCCTCAATATTTTTAACTCAGGAAATTGTGTCGAAAAAAGAGCTCGAGTCTGCGCGATGTGTTTTTTTAAACCTTGTGTCGCATGATTTCCAATCCATATATACATTCTTTTCTGTATAGGTATGTATATTGCCAAAACATTTACTAAAGAAAACAACTCCAAAATATTTTCTGATGATAACTCATCAAAACTTCCTGAAAAGTTAAGTTTGAATGCTTTTATATTTGAGACTTCCATAAAAATCACTTAATATTTTACTAGAGTCTTAATTGACTTTTATTTATTTCTTTAATATTTATTAAAATTTAAATTAAGCTAATAATCGCTATTTAGCTTAGTGTATTTACCAAGATTTCTAATTTTCAAGTTTTTTTAATAATACTTCTATTCATTTTAAGATAATTTAATAACTATTTATCTTTTTTGGGAAGAATTACAAACTATTTTAAAAATAGAATTTTAAAATATTTGTATTACTAATTAAAGTATGAAAGACAAAGGAAATCTTACCAGTTCATTAATTCTTCCCGAAATTAAATTCAAATGTTTATACGAAGTTGAGATGTTTCGTCGAAAAAAACTAATTAAAGTATATTGTGATTTACCCGAATATTTTCCGCTTTTAGGTGATATAACCTTTACTGTTGATGTTAATGAGACCGAAATAATTTTTCCTGAGGTATATGGAGTTCATGAAGACCATTCCGAAGCTCATGTTCCTGCTGTTAATTCATTCAACTATAGTTTAAAGTTAGAACCAGATACCTATGAGTCATGGTCAGAAGAGAAAATTCATGAATATATTATCGAAAGAACGAAATTATACATTTTAAAATTTCAAAACGTTTCATGCGGGTATGGTACCGGGATCTTAAGGTTTATAAAAAAACCTGGAAGATAAATTTTATCCCTCCTCTTTTGGAGCCATTCTTTTATATCTTGGCTTTTGGGCTCGGATTGGGTGTCATGGTGGGAAAGATGACCTATTTTAAAACAGAGATATCTTATGTTGTATTCATTGCACCCGCTGTGATTGCAATTACAATTATGTATAATGCCTTC
>JBHLLE010000630.1:0-3109 GCA_048885945.1 Candidatus Hermodarchaeota archaeon
ATAGTAGTTATCAAAGAATTCTGAGTATTCACATTAGTTACAAAATTACGTTTAGAACCATGAATTTTAAATAAAGGATATTTTCCTGATTTTAATAACTTTTCAGGTTCTTGAAAAGCTAAAAAATCTTCCTTTGTAATAATTGGATAAACATTAAAACGTAAATTTTCTGGAAGTACTTGAATTAAAGCGTTCTCAATTAAATAATCAAAATTAGTTGTGACTACATAATTACCAGAAGTAATCACATTTGCTAAAAACATATGGATTAGATTAGGATTATTTACAATTTCTAAATAATCCATAAATTTCAAGTTTTCGTCAAAATTATCTTGAATTTTTTCTACAACCAGCTCATATCTTAGCATTTCTAAGGATAACAAATTTTTAACTTCTTCTGGGGGTGCACAATATTCCAATAAAATTCTTACAATTTCTCGTGCTGATGGCATGTTTGTAGGAGCGTCCATAGATACTCCAGCCCCTGCTAAAAAGGTATATTTATTTTCGGGAACGAATAATTCTTCAATAGTTCCATTATATTCTTCAAATATTGTATTTTCAGCCATCTATTATCAACTAACTTTTTCATTTGTTAGAAAGAATATAATTCAAATAATATTCATATATTTATAACTATTTATTTTGGATTTTTTTTGGTGAAATTTAATTTATTTTAGCATAAAAATATTGAATTAAATTTTTATTAAATTAATAAATTCATATATTGATATAAGAATATTAGTTAAAATTAGGGAATATTAAAAAGGAACTAACATTGAATATGGAAGAAATAAATAATAAAATAAAAAATGATTCTAGAGATCTTAATTCATTAAGTGGATTTGAAATAATTTGCGAAGCTTTAGTTTATAAGATTTATGACATGTTCGGAAGGAACGGTTTATTATCGATCCTTTATCAGATTGGAAAGGGACCAGGGGAGATTATTGCAAAGCGAATTAAGGAACAATTTAATAAAACAGAGTTTGAAATATTAGAAGCAATAGAAATACTTCTTAATGAATTAAAAGATTACTATTCTGTCCAAATAAAAGAATTTGAGCAATATAATAATATAATAAGAATAGTTATAGAAAATCGATGTTTTCTTAGGGAACCAATTAAACACAGGGAAAAATTGAAATTTGGGAAAGCACTATGTCGAATTAATAAAGGTTATTTTGAAATAGCTTTAAGAGAATTAGTTGGCAATAAAGTAAATAAAATTGAGATTAATTATTTAAGAAACGATGAAGAAAAAGATGTATGCATCGAGGAAATAAAATTTTATTATAGTAATCCTTGATATCATAATTAATAGCTCTTTTTTCACTAATTTAAATTAAAAAAATTAAAAAAAAATTAATTAATCACACACTCAGGATTCAATTGACAAAATTTTATCGCATTATATAAATCTTGTTCACCAATAAATCCTAAAACATTATCATACATTTTGTCTCTAACAATTACTACATGTGGTAGTCTCTTCATTTCTACTAATATTCTTAATGCGTCTTTTCCGGTGTTTTCTAAATATAGAGAAGGAAATTCAGATAGACTTTTTAAATAATCACCTATCTTCAAAACACTCCTTTGTTCAAAAGATAGTTTTTTAAGATCTTCCAAATGTATAATACCAACTATATCGTTTCCTTTTGAAACGGGAAAATATGTTTTTTTATAAACCATAAAATAAGTTCTAAAAGCATCATTAATCGTTGTATCATACGGAATAGTTAATTGTGGAGCGCCAATGATATCTCTTATATTAATTTTTGATAAAGTCACCTCGTTTAAAGTTTGTATATATGATCTCTTAGCCGACCTATTTAGAAAAGAACCAATCAATATTAACCAAAATCCACCAAAAGAACTGAGAAAAAATATCTGAATAAAACCAAATACCATTAGTGAATATCCTATTATAGTGCCAATTCTAGTCGCAGTTTTAGTGGCTGATAATAAATTTCGCCTTTTTTGCCAGAGAAACGCTCGTAACACTCTACCTCCATCCATAGGAAAAGCAGGAAGTAAATTGAAAAATCCAAGTGTTATATTTGAAATTCCAGAGTATAAAAATACGGCTAATAACCATATAGGAATTAATAATGGCAAAAGTCCATAAAATACTAAAAAAATTATTCCTATAATAATAGAACTTAGTGGTCCAACTCCTGAAATAATGATTTCACTTTTAGGGGTTCGAGGTTCTTCTTCAATTTTTGAAACTCCACCAAAAAGATAAAGTTCGATTTCAGAGACTTTTAATCCATATTGGGATGCCATCAAAGAATGTGCTAATTCATGAATTAATATTGAAAAAAGAATAATTATTCCACTTAGTACACCGACTAATAGAATCTCACTGAAAGACGCATTAGGTTCGAATGTTAAAAAGAAAGTTGCGGCGTAAAAACCTACTAAGCCAACGATAAGTAAAGTAGAAAAATGTAAAATTATAGTAATACCTTTAATTGTACCTAACTTCATATTGTTTTCCTCTAATATATTTAAAAAGTGCTTAAAAATTGAAATCTTTATTAGATTCCTTAATACTTAAAAATAAGCTAATGAGAATCTTTTATTGATTTCTATCAAATATGAGATGAGTTATGTATTAAAAAATTATGATTATAAGGATTAATTTAATTGTTGCTAAGTACTATTTTTTAAAACTTAATGATACTTTTTCTTTTTAATTAAAAAGCAATTTAAGTCCTTAAATATTGTTTTAAAAGACCTCTAGTAATCGTTATCTATTTGATTAAATAAAAATTGTAATGAATATTTCTATTTTGGATCATGGGTTTTCAATTTTCGATAATAAAATATAATAAAATATCAAAAGTTAAAATGTAATTAATAATTATTTTACATACAAACTGATTTATATAAAACTATTATAAGAGGATGAAATTGTTATGGCTGATGCGGCAGGCAGAATCTATGCCTGGTCCGGTGTCTCCGGTCAGTTATTATGGTCATACGAACTTGGTCAGGCAATGCTTACTTCACCTGTTCTGGCAGATATAAATAATGATACATATTATTATCATCATTGAAGGTATCTAGATGTCATCTCGAGAAGATTTCAAATCATTTA
>JBHLLE010000631.1:0-3108 GCA_048885945.1 Candidatus Hermodarchaeota archaeon
AAACTAGATGAAGCTGAAGAAATAATCAATTCAACAAACTACCAGATTGATATTCTAAATGAAAATGACTATTTGGAACAAGCACGAGTAATTGCTGCTTTCTATAATGTAAGCGGACTAATTCAATGGCATCAAAATAATCTAGATGGTGCTTTGACTTATTTTCAAAAAAGTTTAAGATTAACTGAACAATATGGTGAACCTGAATCCATAACATTCAGTTTAAGCAATATTGGAAGCATTTACTGGCTCAAAGGTGACCTAGATACGGCTTTGAAGTATTTTCAAAGGTCTCTAGAAATTGATAAATCAACGGGGATTCCAAGTCATATAGCTGCTGCACAAAACAATGTTGGCTTGATTTATGCAGCTCAAGGTGAACTAGACACTGCTATAGAGTATTACCAACAAAGTTTAGCAATCAGGGAGTCTTTAGGGAATCCAAGCGATATTGCAGCTACACTATCAAACATAAGTGATTACTACCGTCTTAAAGGAGACCTAAATGCATCATTAGAGTATTCTCAAAAAAGTTTAGAATATCGCGAGAAAGTGGGAAATGACATTCTTACTTCGGTAACATTATTTAATCTTCTAGCTATTACTATTGACCAGCATAAGCCTCAACTTTCTCAGAAATATTTTTTAAGAATGCAAGAACTCTACAAAAGAACCCCCAATAAATCAATTGAGATTTTTAGGGATTTCGCTCAAGCTCTAATCCTGAAGACCAGTTCAGTCACTAAGGACAGGTTAAAAGCCCAAGAAAAGCTGAACGAAATAATAAAGACTGCAGAACATTTCCAAATCGTAACAAGGGCGATTATTTATCTATGTGAAATCCTAATTGAGGAGATAGAATCAACAGGAGAGAAAGATAAGTTAGAACAAGCGAAAAATTTAGTAGACCAACTACATTCTCTATCTAAAGAGCAAAAATCTTTTTATTTGAATGTACAAGCACTTCTTATCCATGTACAATTTGCGCTAGTTGAGGGGAAGTTACCTCAAGCTATGAATTACCTTGATCAAGCGATAATAACCGCTGAAGAAAAGAACCTAGGTTTACTAATAAAAAAAGTCGACCAAGAAAAACAAAGATTGGAAGAGAACTACGCAAAGTGGGAAAAATTAATACAAGAAAACACACCTCTTCAAGAACGATTAAAGCAAGCGGATATAATCAGGTATATCCAAGACGCTCAGAGATTCCTTGGGTTAGAATAAAATATGAACCAAGGTTCATAATTCTATTCCACATTTCAGGAAATTTGAAAAAAAATGAGCACTACGCTGAAGCTAATAGTAAAAAGCGATTTTCGAGGAAAAATGACAGTTTGAAGAATTATTCTCTCACATTTTGATTATATGTAGAAATCTATTGAATTTTCGTAGAAATGGTAATTTTAAAATAAAAGAGAAAAGAGAAAAAGACAATATTAGGCAGTATATGTTAGTGATTGAAAATGGTTCAAGCCTGATTGCTTGGCAAAACCACTTTTTAGCTTTTTTATTCCGTCCACATTCTAAATAAAGATAACCAATGATAGCAAAATTAATACTCTTAATCTTACTTGAAATAGTATCTCCATGGCTCTTAATAATATATTTTCGAACTAGTATGTGTTCCGCTATCCATTCTTCTGTAGGAGAGGAAAATTGGGTTAGATTTGAGCCATGTATGCGATATTTTCCCAACGGTTCCTGAATAAGATAAACATTGTATTTCAATGCTAAATCAACAAAAAATTTATAGTCATAATAATATTTTAGGCTTTCATCGAGACTTATATCCATAATATTCTCTCTTTTAAGAATAATACTTGACCCAAATATGTAATTCCGCGTTAAAAGCTCATCTGTTGGGTTTCCCCTTTTACTATACCTTTTTTTCCCGTAAAATTTTTGAATATAACTTTCTTCTGTAATTCTGCCTTTAAAATCAATTATTTTGCCGTCAGAACACACAAATAGATCTTCATTCTTTTCTAAGACTTTAAGCTGCTTTTCAAGTTTATTTTCAGCCCAAATATCATCAGATGCAATGTAGGCAACATACTTTCCTCTAATGAGATTTTTCAGATCATTAACACTTTTTGCTATGCCTTTATTTTCCTTATTAACTATAACACGGATTTTTTTGTTCTTATCTTTATAATCATTAATTATTTCTAAAGAATTATCTGTTGAATGGTCGTCAACTATGATTAACTCGAAATCTTCTATAGTTTGATTGAGAACACTTCCAATAGCGTCTGCAATAAATTTTTCATGATTGTATGAGGGCATAACAACACTTACTAGGACAATTTTAATCACTTCCGAAATCAGAGGATTTTTTTTCTTTTAATCAAGAAAGCGTAGATAAAGAAAGGAATTGCTCATATATTTGTCAGCTTTAGATCTTTTTGCTGTTTTTTCAGATTTACAGGACTAATCCACCTTTTCCAACATATTAACTGATACAAAGTTTCATCACTTTCGAAATTAGGTGTATTTCTTCTTCCTTTAACCAAGGATGCATCGGCAAAGAAAGTATTTGTTCAGATAAAAGTTCAGTAATGGGTAGCCGAACTTCAGATCCTAGATTTACAGGCATTGCTTGTTTATGTATAGGAATTGGATAATGAATCTGAGTTTGAATTTGATTTTTCCGGAAACATTGTTGTAACTTATCTCTCTCTTTACTTCTGATTACGTACAAATGGTAAACATGTCGAGCAAATTCCTTTTCAATAGGTGTAATTACATCTAGATCTTCCAAAAGATCGGTGTAAAGTTGCCCGTTTTTTCTTCTCAATTCATTCCATTTATCCAAATGTTTCAATTTTATCCTAAGTACTGCAGCTTGAATTTCGTCTATTCTACTGTTAATTCCAACTAAGTTGTAATAGTGCTTCTTAGAGGAGCCGTAATTATGGAGCATTTTCAACTTATGTCTAAATTCTTGATTATTTGTAGTAATCATTCCTGCATCGCCATAAGCCCCTAGATTTTTAGGAGGATAAAAACTGAAACACCCTATGTCTCCAATACCCCCAATCTTTTGACTTCTGTATTCTGCACCATGGGCTTGGCATGAGTCCTCAATTACAAAGAGATTATGAT
>JBHLLE010000632.1:0-3097 GCA_048885945.1 Candidatus Hermodarchaeota archaeon
ATTTTTAGTATTTTATATATATTGACGAATATCAAGAATTTTTGATCTAATATTATTTCAATTTGCTATATTGATTGGATATTTTCCATATTTTTCTTTTATATTATGCATTGCTAAAAACCTATCTACTGTAACCGCAGGATTGATAGAATGACCACTACTTAAAATATAACCTCCCCCAGGTGCTAATTCCTTAATCAGCTTTTTAGTATAATTTTCGATTTCTGAAATCTCTCCTGCTGCAAGCATCATGGGTGATACATTCCCTATAAATGTTAATTTATCTCCATATTTTTCATATAATTTAAAAATATCGTAGTCAGGATTAGCTGTGGTAGGTTCAATTGGATTTAACCCGTCAACTCCGCTTTTTATGATATCTTCAAATATCTCTGTAAGATCACCATCACTATGGAGTATAATTTTACAATCTCTTTTATGAGCGGCCTCGCATATTCTTTTTATCCAAGGAAATACATAAGTTCTATAATTCCTTGGACTCATAAATAAACCGTTTTTAAATCCATAATCGTCCCATAAAAGTACTATTTGTGCGTCGTTTTCTGCTAAAATTTTAACTAGTTCAAGGGCGAATTTTCCATGATCATCAAATATTCTTTTTGCTTGTTTTGGTCTAGCTAAAATTTTAGAAAACAGTTCTATTCCGAAAATTTGCCAAGTAACTTCCATTAAACTAGCTGTTGCGGGTATTGAAAAGATCTCGTTATTCATATCCATTTGTACATCCCTACCCCCTAAAAATCCATTCATTCGTGCTTCCCAATGTGGATCTAATGGTTCCCAACTTTCATATTCTTCAAAACTCTTAAAATGACCACCTTGATAGCCCAAAATAAAAGTACCGTCTTTATATTGCTCAAATCTCATAATTCTGCCATATTCATCTATAAATCCCAAACCTACTTTATCGTCTTTAAAATCAATTATATCTTTCGGAAAATATGTTGTGTTACTAGTCACCAAATCAATTTTAGCTCTCCGATATAATTCGTAAAGATTTTTATAACTCGCTTTTAAAATAGATCTTTTCTTCACCATTTTCATTAATATTTTGCTACGATTTTCTACAGGAATCTGGTTTAAAAGAGCCAGACCCATTTGAGATTCATCAGGTGGAAGTCCATAATATGTCATAATTGAATTATTAGTAAATGCACTCTCAAATGCGGGTACTTTATCTGGTTCTTCGTGATTCATTGTAGTTAATATTCTTTCTTGAGCATCCATCATAATAACCATTAAAGAAATATTTTGTTTTCAAAATTTATAAATTCTAAATATTAAAAGGAATTTGATCTTAAAAGACTAACTAGAACCTTTTTTAACAGAGAGACAGAAATTGTTGCTAAAGATCTTATTGGTAGGTATTTAGTAAGAAAAACAGCTCAGGGAAATATGGTAGGTAAAATTATTGAAGTTGAAGCTTATTTAGGACCTGAAGATAAGGCAAGTCATTGTTACGATTATAAAAAAACGGAAAAAACTAAAATAATGTATCAAAAACCGGGAACATTATACATATATTATATTTATGGAACGTATTTTTGTTTGAACGTAATAACAGAACCAGAAGGAATGCCCTGCGCTGTTTTTATGAGAAAATTATTTCCTATTGAAGGAATTGACCTAATGAAAAATAATAGAAATGTCAAGATTGGAAAAAATTATAAAAATTTGCTTGACGGTCCAAGTAAACTTTGTATGGCGCTAAATATTACTAAAGAGCTATTCAATGGTAAAGATTCTTGTTCAGTTAATTCAGAATTATTTTTTACTCAAGGAAAACCTATAGATTCAAGCAAAATTATGTTAAATACTCGAATTGGTATTGATTATGCGGAAGAAGATAAAGATCGACTTTTAAGATATACATTAGAAGAATAAGAAGAAAATAAGCAAATCATTTTGTTAATATTACTAAGAAATTGTATTAAATTTAGATTATAAGCTATTTTTTTATAATGAAGAACATAATAAATCTGAACTAAAATCCCTTTGTAAAATATTAGAGTTTATAATTGATAGAAGATTTTTTTCCTAAGATGTAAAGGATTAAATATAAAAAAAATCATAATATTACCATTATTAATTAATAACAATTAGGGGTTATAATGACAACTGATGCACTTAAATTTTTTCAAGCGTACATTAAAGAGATGATAAGTCTAGGTGGAGAAAATCTTCCAAAATCAATTTCTGCGGGATTGGGAGCAAATTTAGCAAAACTTTATAAAAAAAAAGGGATTAATAATTTAGAAAACGGTTTAAAACAAAGCTATTCAGTATTAGGGGCAGATATGAATATTGAACATTTAAACGATACCGAATTTGAGATTACAATTGATCATAAAGATTTTTTTTGTCCAATTGGAGGAGAATATAATCCAGACGATGCAGAACTCATACAAAAAAGCATATGTATCCCTTTTACAACCGGTTTTTTAAACGCAATTGATCCAGATTCCAGATTTGACGGTCATATAGAACAGTGCATTCTTACGAATAAAGTATCGTGTTGTAAATATCATTTAATTAGAGAAAAAAAAGATCAAAATAGTCAAATCTTAATGCCAGAAGCTTAAATCTATATTTAATAGTTTTTCTAAATTAAGAATATCTTCTTTATAAATTTCATTAAGAAGATAATCTCGAGTAGATTGTTTAAGAGGTTCAATAGATAAAACTTCTATATTTCCACTACGAATCCGCTTTTTATTAAAATTCATTAAATTGTTTAAAAGTTCTTCTACTCGAAATTTGTTTAACAATTTTCTTAGCGCTCCATTTTTATCTAATCTTAGATGTGTCCAATAAATTAAAGTATTAATAAATGGAAGTTTATTTTTTACTACATATTGTCCTGTTATGTTTTTTTTCTGGTTGATTTTAGAAGGGATATAGTTTGTATCCTTTACATTTAAGAAATTATATATTTTTTGAATAAAATCAACGGGAGTTTTTTGCAAATCTTCAAAAAATACTATTAATATATTCTCTCTTGGAAATAATTTAATGTAGTCTTTTAATTGTTTGAAATAAAACCCTCTTTCCACAAATTCTCTGTCTTTTTTCATAG
>JBHLLE010000633.1:0-3094 GCA_048885945.1 Candidatus Hermodarchaeota archaeon
CTTCCAAATTATTAACCCTAATCACCCCATATTGATTAAATATTTCATCCCAAAGCTTATTGTTTCCACTTAAAGACCCAGTATGCGACTGAGCAGCTTTTTTTCCGCTAGGTGTGATTCCCACTTTCCAAATAATTATTGGTTTTTTTATTTTTTTTACCAAATTAATGAATCTTCTTCCATCTTTAACACCTTCCATGTAGCAGGCGATGACTTTAGTGTCAGGGTCATCTCCGAGATATTCTAAAAAGTCGTTGTAATCTAGATCAATACCATTGCCATAACTTATTGCTTTTGAAAAATAAATTCCTTTTAACATCGCTAAAAAACCCATAAGATTGGCGATTGAACCACTTTGGCTAATGAAACCTACTGGACCTGATTGTGTAGGTAAGGATGGAAAGAACGAAAGTTTTGAACTAGGACAATAAAACCCCATGCAATTTGGTCCAATTAATCTCATTTGATATTTTCGAGCAATCTTTAATAGTTCTTCTTCAGCTTTTTTACCATCTTCGTTTTTTTCACCAAACCCAGATGAAAAAATTATTACTCCTTTCACTCCGTTCTCACCACACTCAACAACGATATCGCGAACGAATTTGGGATGAGTAGAACATATAACTAGATCGATGGGCTCTCCAATAGATTTTAAATCTGTAAAAACAGGTATTCCCATTATTTCGGCGTTAGATTCCGTTATTCTAGGATTAACGATGTAAATGTTAGGAAATTCTTGATCTATAAACGATTGTAATAAAACATTTCCCAAACCCCCTTTTCTACTCACACCATAAATTGCTAGAGTGTCTGGATGAATTATTTCATCAATTTCCGAGAATAAATCACTCAATCAAATCTAACCTTTTTATTTATAGAATTAGACATAAAATAAATCCGTATTTCCTAAATATCTGGAATTAGTGTATATCCATAACTAAACATTATATTATAATAAATTTATAGGTGTGATTATTTATAAATCTCTTAAGGATTCTAATAAAAAAATAAGAAAGAATAAAAAGTAATTACTCGTTTTTACTCTGACGCATTTTATATATAAGATAGGCAGCAGTTAAGAATATAATAGAGAAAAAAATCATTCCACTTAATGCTCCTGAGGTGCTGGGAGTTAACCATCGTCTAAATTCAGGTCGATCATTGTTTGGATCGGGAGGTCCAAAACTTACGTCCTCGTATCGAGGGTCTGGCATATCTAAAGATGCTGTAATGATATTTTCGTAATAAGTAAGTATAAACCAAGGTTCAATCCCTGTTCTCGAAAACATTAATATTGAATTAATTATATTGAACGCTATTAATAACAGCAATATACTAACTATAATAGCAGTAGCTTTATTTCTACTGATGCTACTCATGAATACAATAAACGAAAATATCATAAATGTGTATAATAACGCCCATCCTAACGAATCGTAAAGAGTTTCTGGTATTTCTTGATATTTATAATTAGTAATACTAGCAACCAATATATAATAAAAGATTATTAGAATAGCATTAAGTGCGTAATGTGATATAACCCTCGCTATAATGAGACGACTTTTACTAATTTTTGGAAATAATAAATTTCCCGTTTGTTTATGAAAATCTTCAACGATAATTGAAGCTCCAAGCGTAGCTGTGCTAACGATTATAAGAAGACCTATCATTCCAAAATATTCCTCTATGTAATCTATTGCCTCATCTGGTGGCTCAATTTCTTGTGCTTCTTGTATCTCATTTAATATTAGGGTTAGTAAAAAAATCCCAAAAAATACCATCAATAATATAACAAAACTTTTCCAGTTTCTTTTAATTTCAAATATTATTGTATCGTAAATCTGGGTAAAATCCCTTCTAAGCCCTATTTTTCCTTTTTCTTCAAATTCTCGTTCAATTATAATTTGTTCCTGTACTTTACTTTCAGACATTTTACTTAGCTCCTTAAATTTAAATTTTTTTCAAAATTATTATTTTGTTTTTCTTATTGGTTTTCCTTATTAGAATTGTCGGTTAAGTCAATGAATAAATTCTCAAGTAAATTAGCTTTTGGTACGGAAAATTCCAAAACCTCAATTTTGTTCTCAAATAAAGCATTGTGTATTTTTAGCTGATTTTCGGGATGTCCATTAAAAACAACTTCAAAGGTTTTAGAATTTTCGTTAAATTCAACTTTATTTTCACTTTTATTTTCTAATCCTGTTAACGGTAAGATAATTTTATTTAATTGTTCTAATAAATTAGGTAAATTTTGATTTGAATAATTATATACTTCGAAGTTTATCACGCTTTTGAAAGCTTTTACTTCTAAACTTTCCAAAGAATCAAAAGCAATTAATTTTCCTAGGTTGATTATAGCAATTCTATCAGCAACTTCGCTGACTTCGTATAATAAATGACTGCTTAGGAAAATTGTTTTTCCAATTTGCTTTAATTTCAAAATAAAGTCGCGGACATCTTTTCGGGCTTTTGGATCTAAACCCGTTGTTGGTTCATCTAATACAACAATTTCAGGATCGTGAATTATTGCCGCTAAAATCCCAATTTTTTGGCGCATTCCCTTTGAAAAAGTTTTAATCTTTTTATTTAACCATTCAGACATTCCGAACATTTTCATTACTTCTAAGACGCGATCGTTGATGTTTTTTCTTGGGTATCCCTGAAGTTTGGCAAAGTAGCTTAATATTTGATTTGGTGTTCTATCACCATAAAAAGCAGGATTTTCGATTAAAAATCCTATATTATCTAAAAGATAGTCTTTATTTCTAGACGTTAATTTCTTTAAAAATCCATTATTTCTAATCCAAATTTCTCCTTCCGTTGGTTTAAGCAAATATGCCATCATTTTCATTGTAGTTGACTTTCCAGCTCCATTTGGACCAAGAAAACCAATAATTTCACCTCGCTTAATCTCTAAGTTTATATTCTTTACGGCATAAAAACTTCCAAATTTTTTAGTCAATCCATTAAATTGAACTAAAATATCTTTATTCATTTTATTCATCCTTATTTATAGCTCCTTTCTTTCTATTTTCATACTTTTCTATTGCTTTTTCTATTTGTTTTGTTTCTCTTTCTATAATTTCCTTATGTT
>JBHLLE010000634.1:0-3090 GCA_048885945.1 Candidatus Hermodarchaeota archaeon
GATTCATTAATGACAACGCCATTAGGTATAAAAATCATACCACTTAATATAATAGCGTAAGTTAGGATCAAGCTAATTTGTTTTTTATTTGTAATTATATTCCTTGATTTTAAAATTAATAGATTGAAAATTAAAAAGAACATTGGAGCTAAGGCTATGAAAAAAATTGTAAAATAGTATAGAATTAAAACCAGAGTTTCGTCTATGAGAAGAGCGTATACGAAATTAATAAATAATCCGATTGATACGGAAAGAAAAAATGAACTTAGGATAATATTTTCGTTTTTTTTACTACGCTTTAAGATTTTATAAGCTATTGCTGTGAAAAATGCGAATATAAATCCTTGGACAACATAAACAATAAAGAATCCAACTATTGAAAACTCTGGTATTTTCATGAACAATATCCCCAAAAGTAAATTACTCTACTAAGAAATCTTAAATTCTCTCTTTTGTTTTCTTGGTAAATAATTTATATTTTCCTAATAGTTATTTATTAGATCCTAATTATTAATAAAAATTACAGTTCTTCCTTTACTTTAAATTCTATAAAAAAAAAGGAGTAAAATAATTGGCATTTTATTTAAGTTTTTAGTCCGAGATACATCCATAACGCAAAAGTCATCATTACTCCTCTTACAAAACCAATAGCGATTCCCGGAGGTACTATTGTATCTAAAGTGGAACATAATGCAAAGATTAGGAACCCTAAGGATAAAAAGGCAAATTTTCTTCTTATTTCTCCTACTGATTGTTTTGCTTTAATTGCAAATCCTATTACTAAGAAAATAATAGCAGTAATCTGGAAGAACACCATTAAGAAAAAAGGAACAGATAATCTTTGCAAACTTCCATCAATCAAATCTTGGCCAGGATTATTAAGTTCAAAAATAAAAGTACCTGATACGTCAAGAAAGAGAAATAATTCAAATATTATTACAAACACAGTATATATACCCAATATTATTTTCTTTCGATCAGGTGCTATAAGCTCTGTTCCAATATACATCGCAGTGATAACTACTGGACCCACCCATAAGTAACTTAACCAACCATATAAGTAGATGGGATTTAAATTTCTACCAGTGAATAACAAAGTTAAAAAGTCGGCAAAGGGCCCTAACCATAAAAATCCTATAAATATCATGGTTAATCCTGCAATTTTCAAAAGATTAGCCTGTTTTTTGGTGCCTTGGTATAAAGAAATACTTCCAAAAGTAATTGCAGAAATAATTATTCCCGCAGCAGTAAGCCCATCTAACAATCCCAAACTTGAAACCATTTCACATATTCCCCTATTTAATAATTTATTATTTAATTAATTCTATAAATAGTAATTAAAAATTGCTTAGATCCTATATATATAGTTTTAACTTTTTCTAAATATAACAAAAAAAAGAGACTTAGAAGCTTTTTATAAGGCTAAATTACTAATCAGAAAAAAAGAATTATGAATTTTTAAGTAAAAATTGTTTTTTCTATTGATATATCTTTAGTTCTAAAGAATATTAATTAATAATCTTCGTCCTTTATTTTAGAAGGAATTTTTTTTACTTCTCGCGCGAGTTCAGCAGCTAACTTTTCTCCTTTCTCTTGCTCTTCTTTTTTAGGATAACCCCGGAATACAACTGGTTCAAAAATATCCCAATTCATTTTTTCAGAGAGCTCATCAAAATCCTTTTTAGCTCCACCACTCCAACCGTACGATCCAAAGTAGAATACCTTTTTGTATTTTAATCTCTTTTTTTTTAAAAGGTCCATAATGTATTTCATTGGTGGGAACATTTCGTACTCGTAAGTAGGACAACCAATAATAAGACCTGCAGCTTTGTATGCATCTGAAAGGATAAAAGACACATCTTCGTTAGGTACGCGATGGATTGTGACGGGAACGCCTTCGCTGGCTATACCCCGGAGAATAGATGTTAACATCGTTTCTGTATTGCCATACATACTACCCCAAATAATACAAATTTCCGGTTCTGCATAATCTTGGTTGTAATTTGCATAACGAATATATTTTTTTACAACAATTTCTGGTTTTCTCCAAATCAATCCGTGAGAAGGAGCAATCATCTTAATCTCAAGATCTTTTAACGCATCTATTGCTTTTAAGACGCTTGTAGAAAACATAGAGACAATATTTGCGTAATATCGCAACATTTCCTCTTCAAAGTATAATTTATGGACATCGGGAGTTTCATCATCAAAAATACATCCCCGATGGACCCCAAAAGCACCAAATGCGTCACTCGAAAAAAGAATTTTTGTACTAGTTTCATAAGTTACCATCGTTTCTGGCCAATGTACGTTCGGAATTTCAGTAAATATTAACTCTTTTCCTTGTCCAAGGTCGATTTTATCCCCTGTTTTTACAATTCGAATGTTGTTTTCTATTTCGTAAAATCCTTCAACGAGTGCTGCTCCTCTTTTAGTTGCGACAATTTCAGCTTTTGGGGCAAGTTTGTGAAGTAAATAGGTAAAACCTGTGTGATCAGGTTCAAGATGGTTAAGTATAATGTAATCGATATCTTCTACATTAACTGGGATTGATTTAAGATTTTCAAGAAGAATATGAGAAGCGCCACCCCATTCGCGAACAAGTTCTATTATCGCAATTTTGTCTCCTTTAACAATATAAGAATTTAAAGCTACACCGTATGGGATAGGCCATATACCTTCAAATAGATCTTCCGTATGTACATTAGCTCCAACCCAATATACATTATCTGCCATTTTAATTGCTTGTATTTCATATCACCAAATAAATTATTGAAATTATAGGATATAATATTTTTATTTAAGTCAATAGTATTTTTAACTATTTATCTTATATTTTTTAAAAAGCTTTTATACTAATATCCTAAATCTATACGATTAAAGAATACAGTTATAGTTGGGAGAAAATTATAAATATATGCAATATTTGACATTTTTTAATAGAAATATTATAATAAATTATTCAAAATATTACATAATTATAATTTAGCTTGGTATAATCAAAAATTCATTTTTTTATTAATGGTAATAATAAGTTCTAAAAAATTTTAAGATTTAGTCCTGAATCCCTTATTATCTTTCTTATATGGT